>JBKDJY010000034.1:0-18795 GCA_046345275.1 Bacteroidota bacterium | reverse complement strand
GGGATTGAGAGTACAATCATTGGCGAAGAAAATAATGAAATTATAATTTATCGATTGGGTGGTTTATCCATTCATGAAATTGAAAATATTGTTGTAAAATTAAATATAGAATTAAATTAATCTTCTAATCCAAAAGCACCTGGACAATTAAAAAGTCATTATGCACCTCGAGTTTCTTTATATATTGGGAATTTAAAAGAACTTGAAAAAAATAATTCTGAAAAAAAAATTGGTGCTTTAGTTTTTGGAGATTATGATCATTCAAATAAACATATTGTGGTAAAAAATTTATCACCTAAAGCTGATTTAAGAGAAGCTGCTGTAAATTTATTTAATTACCTAAGAGCATTCGACGAAATGGATATTGATATCATCATTGCCGATTATTTACCACCTATAAATCTTGGAATGGCAATTAACGACAGGCTAAAGAGAGCTGCTAAAAAATAATAAAGAATTCAATCAAATTTTAAAGCCAGCTTTTTCGGCGGGATAAGCGTTAAAAGTTCCCAATGCTTTAGCGATAATGAGGTTATCTCTATTTTCACAAATAATATCGCCACTCACAATAATAATTCGATTTCCTTTTTGCTCAATTTTACCAATCCCTTTGATTTGATCATTCAGAAAAGCAGGAGAAAAATAGTTTATTTTAAATTCAACGGTTGATACAGCCTTATATTCTTTTTCTACCGCAGATAAAGCTGTTACGCCCAATAAACCATCCATTAATGCCGAAATAACACCACCATGAGCAGCTTTAGGCGTTGCTAAATGTTTTTGTTTAATGGTTAAAAAATAATGAACGATGCCAGGCTCCAAAATTTGAAAATTCATTCCAATTGCTTTTCCAAATTCATTATGAAGGTTGTATTGTTCTATTAAAGTCATTTTATTTTTAAAATAAAAACCCTTAAACAATTTTTATTTAAGGGTTTTTATAATTTGTATATTAATTAAATTAAGCTTCTTGAGCTATTTTTGGAGCAGCTGATAAAATTTCTTCATTAGCTGATGAAGCATATTGATCAAAATTTTTAATAAACTGTTCCGCTAAATTTTTTGCTTTCACATCATACAAGGTTTTATCTGCCCAAGAGTTTCTTGGATCTAAAATTTCAGAAGGAACATCTTTACAAGTTTTAGGAAATTGTAATCCAAAGTAATTGGTTTTTCCCATTTCTACTTTTTCTAACTCCCCATTTAAAGCAGCTGTTATTAATGAACGTGTATATGACAATTTAATTCGACTACCAGTACCATAACTTCCGCCAACCCATCCTGTATTGAGCAGCCAAACATTTACTTTATTCTTTTTTAACTTTTCTCCCAGTAACTCAGCATATTTGGTGGGATGTAAAGGCAAAAATGCCTTACCGAAACATGCAGAAAATGTTGTTGTAGGCTCAGTAATTCCCATTTCGGTTCCTGCAACTTTAGCAGTGTATCCACTAATAAAATTATACATGGCTTGCCCAGTGGTTAATTTAGAGATGGGAGGTAAAACGCCAAAGGCATCGCAAGTTAAAAAGAAAATATTTTTAGGGGTATCTCCTATTGCTGGTGTAACAGCATTATCGATATAATTTGCAGGATAACTTACTCTGGTATTTTCTGTGCGAGAAATATCAGCAAAATTAACTGTTGTTGTTCCTTCAAAATAATTAATGTTTTCGAGTAAAGAACCAAATTTGATGGCATTAAAAATTTGTGGTTCTTTTTCTGCAGTTAAATCAACGCATTTTGCATAGCAACCGCCTTCAAAATTAAATACAGATTTATCAGCCCATCCGTGCTCGTCATCGCCAATCAGTTTACGATTGGGGTCTGCACTGAGGGTTGTTTTACCCGTACCTGATAATCCAAAGAAAATAGCGGTGTCTCCATCTTTACCAATATTGGCAGAGCAATGCATTGATAGAATATTTTTTTCGTGAGGTAAAATATAGTTTAATACAGCAAAAATTGATTTTTTTATTTCACCAGTGTAGCCTGTACCCCCAATTAAGATGATTTTTTTTGTAAAATTTATAACAGCAAAGTTGTGCTGACGAGTACCATCAATTTGAGGATTGGCAATGAAACCAGGGGCGTTAATAATAACCCAATCATGCTTAAATGTTTTAATTTCCTCAGTTGTTGGACGTAAAAATAAATTATAAGCAAATAAATTACTCCAAGGTGTTTCTGTCACCACTCTAATATTAATACGAAATGCAGGGTCAGCACAAGCATAAGCGTCTCTAATCCAAATTTCTTTATTGCCCAAGTAAGCCAACATTCTATTGTGAAGGATATCAAATTTTTCTGATTCAAAACGATTATTGACATCTCCCCACCAAACGCTATCTTTGGTGTTCTCATCATAAACAACAAATTTATCTTTTGGTGATCTACCTGTAAATTCGCCAGTATCAATGGCTAAAGCACCCACGTCTGTTAGCTCGCCTTGACCTCTTATAATTGTTTCTTCAACCAATTCTGATGGATGAAGATTCCAATAAGCCATTTCAACATTTTCTAATCCCAATTCAGAAATTGAAAAATTAGTTGCCTTTAATCCTATTTCGTTCATAATAATTAAGTAAGAATTTAGTAGGTCAAATTTAATTAAAATTAGGCTTAGTTTGGTCGATTCGTCCTTCCAAAATTTAAAAATGAAAAGTACTTGATTGTTGATAACAATTATTTAAAACTGTTGTTTTCTTCAATTTTTTTTTTCAAAAAAATCAATGCGTTCTTTTTATCATTTAAAATATGCCCATCTAAGATCGCATCTTTGAGTGCATTTTTTAAATCCCCTACTTTTTTGGAAGGTGATAAATTAAACAAGCTCATAATGTCTTCGCCACTAAATGGGGGTTGCCAATTACGAATGTGATCTTTTTCTTCTATTTCCTTTAGTTTTAATTTAACTATTTCGAAGTTCTGAAGGTATTTTTTTACTTTATTTGGATTTTTAGTTGTGATATCAGATTGACATAAAATCATTAAATCATCAATATCATCGCCAGCTTCAAATAAAACACGTCTGATGGCGCTATCGGTAATTTCAGTTTTTGCCAACACAATGGGTCGCAAATGAAGTAAAACTAATTTTTGTACATACTTCATTTTATCATGAAGAGGTAATCGTAAACTTTCAAATATTTTAGGAACCATGCGTGCTCCTTTATCTTCATGGCCATGAAAAGTCCAACCATGTTCTACTTCAAAATGTTTTGTGTATGGCTTTGCAATATCGTGCAAGATAGCAGCCCAACGCAACCAAAGATTATTACTTACTTTAGCAACATTATCAAGTACTTCGAGCGTATGATAAAAATTATCTTTATGTGACTTCCCATGAATAGTTTCTACGCCATGTAATTTTACCATTTCTGGAAAAATAAGGTGTAACAATCCACTATCAAATAATAATTTAAAGCCTACGGAAGGAATTGGAGATAATATGATTTTATTGAGTTCTTCAGTTATTCTTTCTTTGGAAACAATTTCGATTCTGGTTTTATTATTAGAAATGGCTTCAAATGATTTGTTTTCAATCGTGAATCCTAGTTGAGATGAAAATCGAATGGCCCTCAACATCCTCAAAGGATCGTCACTATAAGTGATATCGGGTTGAAGAGGTGTTTTAATAATTTTTTGTTCAATGTCAATCAGACCATTAAAGGGATCTAATAATTTACCAAAATTATTCTTTGTTAATCCGATGGCTAAAGCATTAATCGTAAAATCTCTTCTATCTTGATCATCTTTTAAACATCCATTTTCTACAGTTGGTTTTCGCGAATGGCGGTCATATGATTCTTTACGAGCTCCAACAAATTCAATTTCTAAATCATGAAATTTAACTTGTGCTGTTCCAAAATTTTTGAACACTGATAAAAAAGAATCTGGTAATTGTTGATGAACTAATTCAGCTAATTCAATTCCCTTTCCTAGCGTCACAACATCAATATCCTTACTATTTCGTTCTAAAAACAAATCGCGCACAAAGCCACCAATTACAAAAGCATCAACACCTAATTGATCAGCACATTTTGAAATGACTTTAAAAACTGGATTTGATAAATGCTTTTCCACAAGCTAAAAATAAAGGTATTTTTTTATAAAAATAGCTAACTAAAAGGATGTTTTTTCACAACATCAATGTCTTTTTTAATTAATTTTTGAATATCCTTAAAATACTTTAATTCTTCTTGTGAGCAAAATGAGATGGCTTCACCTTTTTCACCGGCTCTGCCAGTTCTTCCAATTCGGTGAACATATGTTTCAGCTTGTTCAGGAATTTCAAAATTAATCACGTGCGTTAATTTATCCACATCAATGCCGCGAGAGGCTATATCTGTTGCTACTAATACTTGTAAGGTTCTATCTTTAAATCCTTTTAAAGAACGTTCCCTGTTATTTTGAGATTTATTGCCATGTATCGCTTCAGCTTTTATCTGGTAGGCATTTAATGATTTTGCTACTTTATCTGCACCATGCTTAGTTCTTGTGAAAATAAGAACATGGTTAATTTTTTCAGTTTTTAAAATATGTTTTAATAGATCTGTCTTTTTTGTTTTTTGAACAAAATAAACAGTTTGTTTGATTAAGGTGGCAGTTGAGGCAATTGGGTTAACAGCAACGCTTACTGGATTTTTTAAAATGGTATTTGCCAACTTCATAATGTTTGGTGCGGCAGTTGCCGAAAAAAACATGGTTTGTCGCTTAACAGGCAATTTTCCAATAATTTTTCTAATGTCGTTAATAAATCCCATGTCTAACATTCTATCAGCCTCATCTAAAACAAAATATTCTATACTGCCTAGTTTAACATATCCTTGATTCATTAAATCCAATAATCTTCCTGGTGTTGCAATTAAAATATCAACACCTTTTTTAATCGCTTCTACTTGATGAAATTGGGAAACCCCACCAAAGATGGTATGATGCACGAAACCTAAATTTGATCCATATTCTTTAAAATTTTCACTTATTTGAGATGCTAATTCTCTCGTTGGAGCAAGAATTAATGCTTTAATTTCCTTGCGCTTGTTTGGATTTTTGTTTCCATTTAATAATTGTAAAATTGGTAAAGCAAATGCGGCTGTTTTACCAGTACCAGTTTGCGCGCAACCAAATATATCTTTTCCTAATAAAATAGGTGGTATTGCTTTTATTTGAATGGGTGATGGTGTTTGGTAACCTTTTTTAGTGAGAGCGTCTAAGAGTGGTTTAATTAATTGAAGTTCTGAAAATGTCATTAATGATTGATTAAATTTATAGCTGACCTTGAAAAGATGATTAAAGTGTTTTTAATCTTAAAAAATAATTTATTTTTTTTTGTTTCAAGACCCTAAAGGTAGTTAAATTTAAAGGACTATCCTAATGATCAAAAATTAAACTTGATTAAAGAGTTTAATTAATTTTTGTTTTTCATTTTGCCAATTATTTTCGGATGCAGCTAAAATGGTGTTTTGTTTAAGTATTTTATAATCGCTGCTATTCATTAATTTCTCGATTTGTTCTGCAATGTGTTTGGGATAATGTTTATTGATAAAAACACCGATGTTATATTTATGAATGATTGATTCTATTTCGGGTAATTTGCTAGCGAGTATTGGTAATCCTGCATGAATATAATCAAATACTTTATTGGGTAAGCTAAAGTGATAATTCAAATTTGAATCTTTATCTATTGTAACTCCTAAATCTGAGTTAATGGTATATTGTCTTAATTCCAAAGCTGAAAGCTTATCAATGAATATGATTTTATCTTTTAATTGAAATTTATTTGCATTTAATTTTAACTGATTAATGACATCTCCTGCTCCAATAATTAAAAGCGCGTAATTATCGTTTAAATATTTAAATGATTCTAGTAATTCTTCAGCACCTCTTTGCACATTGATTCCAGCTCCTTGTAAAATAATTAAATATTTCTTTTCTGGCAATCCAAGAACTTTTCTGCTTTTTAAAATAATTTTTTCTCCATAATTTGGAATGTTTCTTACATAAATAAAAGGGAGATTATATTTGTTTGTGAAATAGTTGGCGATACTTTCATTAACTGTGATTCCGTTTTTTAATTTGGGAATTATCCATTTTTCAAGCGATTCCCATATCCATTTTTTAATGGGATGATTAACTAATTCCGGAACTTCGCAAAAAATTTCATGACTATCGTAGATTAATTTACTTCCTTTTAATTTTGAAACTAAAAAATTAGGCAATAACGTATCTAAATCATTTGCATATAATAAATCAGCTTTGGTAAAAAGCAAGATAAAAAATAATCTGATGTTAAAAAAAATATAAAATAGTACTCCCTTTTCAAAAAATAGTTTCATACGAATGCACTTGTAAACCCTATCACTTATAGGTTTGGAGTTTTTTTGAATCCTACCGATGAGTGTTACTTCGAAATGACATTCAATGAATACTGAACAGGTGCGAGCTACTCTTTGATCTGTTGTTAAGTCGTTGATAACAGAGACTATAACTTTCTTTTTTTGCAATTCAATTTATTTTTTGAACTAAAACATACAAAATAAAATTTCTAGAAGCGTTCAACTTTTTTATGGCAGTATGGCTCTGAGCCTTTGTGTTCATAATATTGTTGATGATAGTCTTCCGCAGGCCAAAATTGACTTGCTTTTTTAAGCTGCGTTACAACGTTAAATCCTTTTAATTTAAGTATATTAATTAATTTTTCTGCTGTTTTGAGTTGTTCATCATTTTGATAAAATATTGCGGATACATATTGTGGACCAATATCAGGGCCTTGTCCGTTTGCTTGAGTTGGATCATGAATTTCAAAGAACAATTTTGCTAATTCTTCAAAGTTTGTTTCTAACGGATTAAATATGACTTCCATTGCTTCGATGTGACCAGTTTTATGTTGACAAACTTCTTTATACGTTGGATTTTGAGTAGTTCCTCCAATATAACCAACAGTAGTGGACTTTACACCTTTTGCATGTTGAAAATAATATTCAACTCCCCAAAAACATCCACCAGCAAATATTGCCTTATTAACGTCGGCATTCGCTTTAACTCCTTTATCTTCAATAAAAATCATGGATGTCGAATTCACGCAATGTCTTGTATTTTTTTTGGTGAATCCTTCACCTGTAAATACATGTCCTAAATGCCCATTACAGGTATTACATATAATTTCAACCCTTCTGCCATCAATATCTGGAACTCTTTTAACTGCACCTTGAATTTCATCATCAAAACTTGGCCAACCGCAATTAGAATGAAATTTAGATTCAGATTTATACAAAGGTGTATTACATTGCCTGCATATATATGTCCCTTTTCGGCTTTCGTCTGTATACTCGCCAGTAAATGGCGCATCAGTACCTTTGTTAATGATAACATATTGTTCTTCTTTTGTGAGTTTATTATATCCCATGGTTGCTTTTTTTGAAAAAGAATTATTTGTTTGTGATTTAATAGTTGAATCTGTTTGACACTGTGAATTTAAAAAACTAAACAGACTTATGATTGAATAGTTTACTATTCTAAATTTTTTTTTCATTTTTAGTTTATTTATAATTTATAGTAAAGATAGCATAAGCATTAAATATTAATGGTCATATAACTTACTTCATTTGTTTTTTGTGAATTTTTAAGATTTATATAATTAACACTTATATTTACTATTCAGTTTAAAAATAGATGTCTAAAAAAATTCTTTTGGTTGATTCTAACCATGCTATCTTGCACGAAACCCTAATTGCAGCTGGCTTTTTATGTGATTTATTTTGGGATAAACCAAAAGATGAACTCATCAAACTCATGCCAAACTATGAGGCAATTGTTATTAGAAGTAAATTTAAAATTACCAAAGAGTTGATCGATGATTGTCCAAAACTTAAATGTATTGGGCGAGTTGGAGCTGGCATGGAAAATATTGATGTTGAATACGCCAAAAGAAAAGGAATCACTTGCCTCCATGCGCCAGAAGGAAATAGAGATGCTGTTGCCGAACATGCGATGGGAATGCTCTTAATGTTGCTTAATAATTTAAAAACAGCTGACATAGAAGTGAGAGCTGGTATTTGGAAAAGAATTGAAAACAGAGGATATGAAATAAAAGACAAAATCGTTGGGATTATTGGCTATGGCAATATGGGTTCTGAATTTGCTAATAGACTGCGAAGCTTTGGTTGTAAAATTTTAGTTTATGATAAATATAAGAGCGGTTTTGGAAATGAATTTATTGCGGAATCAAGCTTAAAGCAAATTCAAGAAGCCGCAGATATCGTTAGTTTACATACGCCATTGACTCCTGAAACCAATTACTTCATCAATGATGATTTTATTAAAGCATTTAAAAAAGATATTTATATTATTAATACCGCCAGAGGCAAGTGTTTAAATGTTTCTGACTTGGTTATTCATTTAAAATCCGGAAAAGTAAAAGGGGCTTGCTTGGATGTGTTGGAATATGAAAGTTCTTCTTTTGAAAATATGGATTTAAAAAATATGCCTGAACCCTTGCAATATTTAATTCATTCTAATAAAGTTATTTTAACGCCACATATCGCTGGCTGGACTCATGAATCAAATTATAAAATGAGTAAGATTATTGCCAATAAAATAATTGACGCAATGCGTGAATAACATCAAAAAAAAAGGCCATTTGTAAAAAACAAATGACCTTCTAAAAGATATTCAATTTCAATTAAAGATCGGGGCTAATAACTAAAAACTTAGAGATAGACCAAAATTCTTCAGGGTTTAAAATTTCAATTTTCTCAACTGATTTATCGCCAACTAATTTATAAGAATTTGTGGGATGTGTGGATAATATTTTTATTTTTTTAGCGCCAATATTAATATAGCTAGTAGCAGAAATATCAATTTTAGTAAAGTAATCCTTATTGAAATCTGCTTTTAAATGTGTTGATTTACCAATACCTATAAATCCACCTTCTTTGGAAATCACACCCTTTTCTTTCAATTCTTTTGTCGTTCCAAAAGCGTAATATGCAGAATTTAATTTTACAGTTTTAGTTTGACTCTCCGCTTCAGTAGATTGCAAATTCAATTGAATATTGCTTAACTCTATGTTTTTAGATTCTAACTCAGCTTTTAAAGTTGCTATTTCGCCATCTTTTGCATCAACTTGTGCTTGCAAATTAGCAATCAAAACTTCTAAACCTGATATTTGAGTTTTAGATTCTTTTAATTTTTTGGTTAATGAACTGATTCGGTTTTTATTTTTTGATAATAAATCATAAATGGCCTGTATATCTTCTTGTATGGTTTCTTCTTTACTTTTAACGTCACCACTTTGAGAATTTTTAGAAACAATTTTCTCTTTTTCTTTAATGGCATTTAAGTTTTCTTGTATTTCATTAAATGAATTAACAAATTCTTGCAAAGCCTGTTCTTTTTCTGATAATTCACTATTTAACACGAAATTTGCACCAGACAAGCTATCTGCTAAAGGGTTTGCATCTTTTTCATTTGAACTACTGCATGAGTTCATAAATAAAATTGGTAAAGAAGCAATTGCAGTTATTAATATTAATTTAATGGTTTTCATCATACTTTCTAATTATTGATTTGTAAACAAATATAATGAATAAATATATTTACTGATGAGTAAGTTGTATACAAAATTTATATATTTTTAATAAACACCTTTCTTTATCCTTTAAATATAATTAATTCAAAAATAGTGCTCATCAAATGAATCTAACTTTAAAACGAGTTCTTTCTGTTTTATTTTTAAGTGGATTAATCATTCATTATGTTTTTATTTTTTTTTACGCATCGCCTCTTTCTTCGATGAAGTCTAAATTAAATGGATATAGTCAATTGTATTGCTATCCATTTTTTCAGCAATCATGGAGTTTATTTGTGCCTACACCCAATAAAAAAAACACAGTACTTATAAAATTTAGAAATGACAAAAATTGGCTAAAAATTGTTCCACTAAAATCAAGCTACAATAATAAAAGAAATTTAGTTATACATGATGCCATTCACTTATTGTTTTCAAATTCCACATATTATCTTTTAAATTCTTTACCGAAAAAATCAATTATTTACTCAAATAAGCCTAATACAATTGGTTTTAAAAATTTTAACCACACCTTAAATCAATATTTAAAATTAGATTTTTCACTTTCAAAAAATACTTCATATGATATGATTGTTACATCATATTCTGATGAAGAGAAGTTATTTTATTTATTTAAAAATGTAAAACTTTATAATGAATAAATTAGTAAGTTATTTGTTTGATTTTAAAAAACAGAGTAGGGAAGTTAAATGGTTTAAAAATGCACTTTCTTTATACTTATTGTACAAAGTATTCATTTACATTTTTTTGTTTTCAGAGTTGTTTTCAAACAATAGATTAATATATCATTTCATCAAACAAACCAATTCTTTAATTGATATTGCATTTTTTTTAAACATCCATTATTCTCAAAGCTTTGCGCTTATTTTAATTTTTTTAATAGCTATTTTTTCGTTTTTGGAATTATTAAATGTGTCAAATTACTTCATTCGTTTTATGCTTTGGATAATCATGAATAATATGAGTAATTTCTTAAATGCTACTTTAACGGCTGGCGATTACCTTCTAAATCTTTTTTTATTTTTCAATATTTTTTTATCACATAAAACTTATCGACATTTGGTTTTAAATGAGTTAACAACTGCATTTCATAACATTTCTCTCATTGCCTTAAAGATTCAAATTTGTTTGGTGTATTTTTTATCTGCATGCTATAAACTAAGCGATGTGAATTGGTTAAATGGTTCTTCCGTTTATAAAATTTTTCAAATTCCCGAATATTCAAATAGCCTATTTGAAGCCCTTCCTTATTGGATTTGCGTTATTGGAACTTATTTGGTTTTATTTTATCAATTAAGTTTTATTGTTACTGTTTGGATAAAACCTATTAAAAAATATGTTTTAATATTTGGGATTTTCCTGCATCTCATCATTGCTTTTGGGTTGGGTTTATTTAATTTTGGAGTCATTATGATATTGGCCTATATCCCATTTTTAAATTACGATTATTCTATAAGTACAAAAATTGACTAAAATTTTATTAATATCCGATTCTCATGGTTTTTTAGATGATAAACTTTTTAAACACATTGAAGAAGCAGACCAAGTATGGCACGCAGGCGATATTGGTAATGTGAGTATAACCGACAAATTAAAAAATCTTAAACCGATAAAAGCTGTTTATGGAAACATTGATGGCACTGAAATAAGAAAAGAGTTTAAGAAGAACTTAATTTTTAATTGTGAAAATGTAAAAGTTTTCATCACTCATATTTGTGGACACCCAAACAATTATTTGAAAGAAGTCAAAGAAATATTAGAAGTTGAAAATCCTAAAATATTTATTTGTGGTCATTCTCACATTCTTAAAGTGATGTATCAAAACAAGTATGATGTTTTACATCTAAATCCTGGGGCTTGTGGTAATCATGGTTTTCATCAAATAAAAACGGCCTTACGATTTACCATTGATGATACAAAAATCAAAGATTTAGCAATTATTGAATTAGGAAATAGGTCTTAAAATGCAATAAAAAAGGCGATTAATTACTTAATCGCCTTTTTTTAAATTGTGGTTTTTTTCGTTAATTAATAAATAATTTTTTCACCGAACTTTCGTTGGCTGTAGTTACCTTAATAATAACTACTTGTGAATTTACTTGACCTAAATTTAAATGAACTTTAGTTTGCGTTCCTTCAAATTCTTGATCGTCCATTAATTTTTGCCCAATCACATTATAGGCGGAAATTGTTGCTTTAGTTTTAGTAGCAAAATTTGTTTCTACATAAGCTCCTGTTTGATCTTGCGCAATAAGCAATGAGCTAAGAGTGGATTGATTCAAATTATTAATGCCTGCAGTAATATCAGCACAAACCTTTAATTCAAAACGTGCCACTAAGGTTGTATCATTAATTTCAACAACATAAGCTCCTTTCTTTAAATCATGAGTTACATTTAATAATTTATCTCTTAAAGTTAAGCAAGCTCCAGTTGCGATAGCAGCGTCAACACCAATAGGTTGAATCGTATAAGTGCCTGTTTGAGATACTTTAACTTTAACAGGAATTATTGCATCAGCTGTTATAGCAAAAGGTAAACTATTAATGGCATAATCTTGGTTAGCATTTAAAGTTGCTATCGTTGTGTATTTATCATAAGTTGGTCCAGGTATACCAAGGTATCCAGGTGTTACATATCTTTTGTAAGCATCTAAGTCTTTATCAAAACTTGTAGTTGCATTTCCATGAAAACGAATGTATGTTTTGTCTTGATCTCCATTTGGTGCATTAATATCTAATTCAACAACGTTTCCAATTGAAGATGAAGTTTTTAATAAGCTATATGGAGCTCCATTAAAACTAACTTTATCCGTTTCTATAAATTGAATATTCGAAACGCCATTGGCATAAAAAGCTTGACCCATAGGTATTGTAGAAGTACTAGGCAAACCTCCATTAAAAGAAACATAAGATGCAGTATTTGCGTTCCAAATATCAATTGATGTTAAACCAGAATTATGTGTTTTTAAAAGGTCTAATGAAATTGGAGAAGCATAAGGATTAGAAACAAATCTACCAGATGAAGTTATTGTTCCAGAAACTGCTGGACCAGAATTAGTTTGTGTAACATCGATGGCAGAAGCTAAATCAGCTCCAACAAATGTCCAATAGCCAGTACCTGGAACCAAATCATCTGAACTTACTAATTCTACAAATGTTTCAGTTCCTGTTGGATCGCTTTGTATGGATACAAAATGGCCTCCAGCTGCATCTGTACCATATATACAACCATCACAAGTCATTGCAAAATTTGTGGCACTTCCAGATCCGCCATCCCAGTTTGTTACTTTTAAACCATTAACACCGGCAGGTCCCAAATTGGCCCAACCTGCAGAACCTCCAGGTATAAATGTTTCTACTGTTAAAGTGCCCGTTACAGCACCTCCCACAACGCCCAAACGGGCTTTTAAAGCAGCTGTAGATTTTAAGGTAACATTTGAATTAAAATTTAAAGTTCCTGCAGATGGGGTAATTGAATTTAATATTTCTAAACCATTACCAATTACCAATGTTTGGCTGGGACGACTTAACGTTAAATCATACAATGTTTTGGTTGATGAACTGCTTTGATTCATTAACAAACTATTTGTATAACCTCCAGAACCTTGAATGGTAAGGCTAGATGTGCTGGACCCTGTAAAGCCTCCATTGGCAGCTGCCGCAGGAAACGTAATGTTAGCATTAAGCATTAAATGTTTTCCATTTAAGTTCAGTTGACCATTTATCAAAGCAAACGTATTATTCACGGTTAAATCATTTCCGAGAGAAATTGTTCCTGATGAAGACCTGTTAATATTTAAATTACGAACGAAAACAGGAGAGGTCGTCGGGGATGAAACACAAGTTAAGGTTCCAAAGGCGCCCACACCACCAATGGTAATATTAGTTAATGATGTCGTTTGAATGGCTCCACTGCCAGTAATACTGCCATTAAGAGTTAAAGTTTGTAAAGAAGAATTTGGAGCAATATAATTTGAACCATTTAAATTTAAGACCCCATTAATTGTTAAATTCCCAGCTTGCGTTTTACTTGAACCGCCAGATACGGTAAGATTAGAGTGCGCAGATTGAATAATATTAACAGAGGAACTTTGAGCATAGTTAACAGTTGAACCCGCTTGAAAAACAGCTGTAACCCCTCCAGTAGTGGGTAAAGTTGTGTTTTGGAGGGTTAAAATAGCGCCAGTAGAAACAGTTAATACAGCACCGCTATTGATAGAAAAAGTAAAGGCACTTGGTACCGTAAAATTTGGATTCCATGTGGCCCCATCTCCTACAATTACTTTTACGAGGGATCCTCCCACAATCCAATTAGCGCCGATGGTAGCAGAAGTGCCATTTACAATGTTAAATACCTGACTCGCAGCTGTAAAATTAGTTGGATTTGCTCCAGAACCGTCTGGATTAACCCCCCAAGAAGATAACAAATCTAAATTGCCACTTCCATTCCAATAATACAAAGGAGATTGTGTTCCTACTAATTTTAAATCATCAAAAGCCATAAATGCTCCAGAATTAGTCCCTGTATAAGATAGTTTAATGTATAAGGTTGCTTGTCCGTCTGCTACAGCAGGTAAACTAAAACTGGTGAGGGCATGCCAGGAATCGTCTGCAGGCACATTTGTAAAGGAAGAAACAGGAAAAAAATTAGTTCCATCAATGCTAAAAAAAACATTTAATGATGGTGCCCCAGTGCTGCGGTATCCATTCCAAGAGACTAAAAGATTAGAATAAGCAGAAGCGTTAATTGGACCAAAAGTAATCTCTTCTAGGCCACTTGACCCATCTCCTGCACCTAAAACATTTAAACTAGAACTCCCAGCTACATTACAAACAGGAACTGCTCCTCCATTTAAGGTATTAGGATCAGTTTGCCAATCACCAGAAGCTACAGAAACGATAGAAGGGAAATTAGGAGTTACAACTCCGTCAAAATCTTCAGTCATAATTGTAGTTTGTGAAAAAACAAACCCGTCCATCAGTGAAAGAGTTGCTAGAATAATTAATATGTATAGCTTTTTCATAGTTTATAAATTTAATTGGTTAATTCAGATTGTTATTTAATGATTTTTTTTATAATTCGAATGTAGTAAAATTAAACCAAATAAAAAATAAATTATAAAAAAAACCTTGCATTTTTAATGCAAGGTTTTTTAATTCTAAACTCAAATTATCATTTAATTTTAAAAGCAGCTTTTACTTTTGTGATGTAATCTAATTTTTCCCAAGAAAATAATTCTACTTTTAATGTTTTTGTTTTTCCATCAGGAGATTTAAATGTTTTGGTCACAATTTCATTTTTTCTTCCCATGTGTCCATAAGCCGCAGTTTCGCTATAGATAGGTGTCCGTAATTTAAAACGTTGCTCAATAAAGTAAGGACGCATATCAAATACTTTTTCAACTATTTTAGCAATTTCGCCGTCTGTCATTTTTACTTTAGCCGTTCCATAAGTATCAATAAAAATACCCATCGGTTGCGCAACCCCAATGGCATAAGACACTTGAACCAATACTTCAGAACAAACGCCTGCAGCTACTAAATTTTTTGCAATATGGCGTGTGGCATAAGCAGCACTTCTATCAACTTTACTTGGGTCTTTTCCTGAAAAAGCACCACCACCATGCGCGCCCTTTCCACCATACGTATCAACAATGATTTTACGTCCTGTTAAACCAGTGTCGCCATGCGGGCCTCCAATTACAAATTTACCAGTAGGATTGATGTGGTATGCTATTTTATTATTAAACAAATGCGCATAGTTTGGATATTTCTTTTTTACGCGCGGAATTAAAATATCGATGATGTCTTTTTTTATTTTCGTTTGCATTTTGCTTTCTGAATCAAAATCATCATGCTGTGTAGAAACAACAATGGCATCTATACGAACGGGTTTATTGTTATCATCATATTCTAGTGTAACTTGAGATTTGGCATCAGGACGTAAATATTTAATTTCTTTATTTTCACGACGAAGTACAGCCAATTCTAATAAAATACCGTGGGCTAAATCTAAAGCCAAAGGCATGTAGTTAGCTGTTTCGTTTGTAGCATATCCAAACATCATTCCTTGGTCGCCCGCACCTTGCTCTTCTTTTTTCTTTTTATCTACACCTTGATTAATGTCTGATGATTGCTCATGAATAGCAGATAATATACCACATGAATTTGCTTCAAACATATATTCTGCTTTTGTATAACCAATTTTACGGATGACTTCGCGGGCAATTTCTTGAACATCCAAATAAGCTTTGGATTTAACTTCGCCAGCTAAAACAACTTGCCCAGTTGTAACTAAAGTTTCGCAAGCAACTTTACTTTGAGGATCAAATGCTAAAAAATTATCAATTAATGCATCCGAAATTTGATCTGCAACTTTGTCTGGATGACCCTCTGATACAGATTCTGAGGTGAAAAGATATCCCATGTTTATTTATTTTTATTTGTTAATTATAAATTTTAGTTATACTTTTTTTAGACTAAATTCAAAAAATTCCATGATTTGATTACACAATAATTTTTTACAAGCTTCTTCAACTTTTGCTGAAGCAACTTTATCAGATTCAGCTTCAATTTGTAAAGTAATATGTTTTCCAATTCTAACATTTTCAATTTCAGGTAGTCCTAAATTAGTCATTGAACTTGTAACTGCTTTCCCTTGAGGATCCAATAATGCTTTTAAAGGCATCACGTCTATTTCTGCTATAAACTTCATTAAAATTATTTTTTAAAAAAGAACAAATTTAAAATTTTGAATTGTTTTATTTTAAAATGTTTTGAACAAACAAAATTTCTTTAAATTAGATTCAAAATTCTTTTTAATAAACTTTAAGCATCCAGTTAAACTTATCTTCAATTACACCTTTTCTGATATTTCTGAGGGTTTCATCAATTTTAGGAGAAAACTTTCTTTCTTCAACTGGCGGTAAGGGATAATAATTATCAATATAACCAATGCCTATAATTTGTGCAATCGTAGCGGCTGTGCCAACACCAAACGCTTCCAATAAAGTTCCATTTGCATGAGCTTCTATAATTTCTGCAATAGTAATTTTACGTTCTTCCACTTTCATGCCCCAATCTTTTGCTAAAATTAAAACGCTATTTCTGGTTATTCCTGCTAAAATGGTATCACCTAAAGCAGGCGTAATTAGAGTGTCGCCAATTACAAACATTAAGTTCATTGTTCCGGATTCCTCAAGAAAAGAATGTGTTTTCCCGTCGGTCCAGATGACTTGTTGATAGCCTTTTTGTTGAGCTAACTTGGTTGGATATAAACTTCTTCCATAATTTCCTGCTGCTTTCACAAAACCAATTCCGCCTTCGACAGCTCTTATATAATTTGTTTCTATTAATACTTTAATTGGTTCTGAATAATATTTTCCAGCAGGACAGGTAATAATTACAAATTTATAAGTTTCACTTGCTTTAACGCCTATGGCTTCATCAGTAGCAATTAAAAAAGGGCGAATGTATAATGAACCTGTATCGGAAGTTGGTATCCAATCAGAATCTAATTTTAATAATTCTAACAAACCTCCCATAAAGATTTCTTCAGAAACTTCTGGCATCGCCATGCGAATGGCAGATTTATTGATTCTTTTAAAATTTTCTAAAGGACGGAAAATACTAATTTCCCCATTTGCCGATTTATATGCTTTCATCCCTTCAAAAATAGCCTGTCCATAATGTAATGCAGACATGGCAAAACTCATTGGTATATCTTGGTAAGGACAAATTTTTGCACTTTGCCAATTTCCGTCGGCATATTCAGCGATAAACATATGGTCTGAAAAACATTTACCAAAAGGCACGTCATTTATATCGTAATTAGAGACCCTGCTTTTATTTATTTTTTCAATGGTAATATCAACGTTTGTTATCATCTTAATTTGTTGTATGTGGCAAATAAGCATATAATTTTTATCAATACAAATAATTTGGTCGATTATTTCAAAAAAAGTATTTAAAATAATCAAATTTGAAAAATAATTGTCATGTAAAATTTACAAACTAAGGTTCATAAAGAATTAACAACCGCATATTCCAATATCCATAAGATCTTTAAAACTTCAAAAATGTTGGCATTTAAGTTTGATTATAGACAATAAATTAAAATCCTTTGCATTTAATAGATTAAATCTTATATTTGCCCTCCATTTTTTTGCCTCTGATTGCATGGTGCAGTGAATGCAAAAAAGATAAATATTTAAAATAAGAGACTATGAGTTTATTATTAGATTACGCAAAAAAGCAGTTAAAAACTGAAGTAGCACATCCATCTTTTAAAGCTGGAGATACAGTTACCATTCATTACAAAATTAAAGAGGGTGACAAAGAACGTATTCAACAGTTTTCAGGTGTCGTTATTCAACGAAAAAACGAAGCTTCTACGGCTTCCTTTACAGTTCGTAAAATTTCTAATGGTATTGGAGTGGAACGTATTTTCCCTTTATCCTCACCTTTTATTGATAAAATAGAATTAAATAAAATAGGGATTGTTCGGAGGGCTAAATTATATTATATCCGTGAACGTACTGGTAAAGCAGCACGTATCAGAGAGAGAATAAGTAAAAAAGAAGTTATCTAATACTTTTTTTCTTAGTCAAAATTTGCATTAAAGGCAATTGATTTTAATTGTTTGACAACATCTGGAAATAATTCCGCAAGGTTTTTTTGTTCCGTTGGATCTGTTTCTAAATCAAAAAGCAATACATCTTTAAATTTATCTCCACTTGTAATACCTGGATGTTGATTTGTTTTTGCTTGTTCAAAGGGTGCTAAAATGGTTACTCCATCTGGTGAGCTTGGGTCTATCCATGTAGAATCATTTGGTATTTGATATAATTCTGGAGAACGAATATGTAATTTCCATTTACCACTTCTTACTGTGTGCAATATGTTGGATACTTATGCTGCCTGTAGAGTTTTTCTTCTTTCGTATAAACACACTACAAAAATAGTCATCGGACACCCAACTTCAAACTAACATCTCAGTATTAGAAAGGGTTACAGAATAGAAATTTTCATTTTTTTGAAAAATGCGCAAAACAGAAGATTATTTAGAGCTTGCTCAAAAACTCAGAATTTCTTTTTCCCTACTTTTGAGGGCAAAAGTAGGCAAAACCCTTTTAAAATTTTAAGGCGATTTTCGTTGCATCGCTTTTGCCTTCCTTAACGAAACCGCTGATAATTTAAGCCCT
>JBKDJY010000033.1:0-26422 GCA_046345275.1 Bacteroidota bacterium | reverse complement strand
AGGGCTTAAATTATCAGCGGTTTCGTTAAGGAAGGCAAAAGCGATGCAACGAAAATCGCCTTAAAATTTTAAAAGGGTTTTGCCTACTTTTGCCCTCAAAAGTAGGGAAAAAGAAATTCTGAGTTTTTGAGCAAGCTCTATATATATATGATTTATAATTTGGTCCAAATGTAAAACTAAAAAATCCAATATCCAAATATTGGACTAATTATTTATTCATTTTTGGATTAAAGCTGATTTTGCTCGATGGCTTTTATTCAAGTTATTTTTCTTTTTAAAATTTTGATAGGATTAATTCTCAGGATTCAAAACAAATCTTTTAAACTCTTTATCATTAAAGTAAGTATTTGCCAGATTTTTAAAATCATCACTTTTCAAACCATTAACCCAAGCATTGTATTGGTCAATATCTGAGACATTTTCATGATACATATCACTATTACTTATAAATGACAACCAAAAATTATTTTCTTTTAGTTGCGTTTCTCTTTCCTTTAATAAAGTCTCTTTGATTTTTCCTAAATTTATTTCACTACAGCCATTCTTTTTTACATTTTCTATTTCTTCTTTTGAAGCTGCAATTAACCTCTCAACATTGTCAGGCGCACAGGAAAATCCACAAATGTATTTGTAATTAGCCTTTGGGAATTTTTCTGCTTGCGGATAAATGCTAACTCCGTATACACCACCTTTATCTTCTCTTAAATTTTCACGTAAAGTAATGTTAAGTAAGTTACCTAAAGCACGCACATTATTTCGATTATTTCGGTTGTACTCAAAATTGCCAGTCCAAATTAATTGAACGGTACTGCGGGGATTTTTACCTTTTACAATGGTTTTTGACAATTTACCTTCTGGAGATTTTATTCCAATATCTTTAATTGTTTCGTGTTTTGTTACCGATGAAATTCCTCCAATATAGGTTTCTATCAAAGGTTTAATGGAATCTAAATTAAAACTACCTACAAACGTAAATACAAAATCTGATGGGTCGCTGAAACGCTCTTTAAAAATATCGTAGCAACGGGTTATATTTACTTCGTTCAAATCCTTTTCAGTTTCTACTTTAGCGCGGCTGTTATAACCCGACATGATATTACGAACTGAATCTTGAAATACCTGATTAGGGTCGGCTGATCGGTTTTGAATGAAGCCCCTTTGTAATTGAATAAAAGCATTAAAACCAGCACTATCTTTTCTGGGAACTGTGAACGCAGCATAAACAAGTTGTAACAATGTTTCTAAATCCTTTTTATTACTGCTTCCATCAATATTTTCAGTGATATCCCCTACCCCAAAATATGCCGAAGCTTTTTTATCTTGCAAATATTTGTCTAGGGAAACCGCATCAAATGGCCCATAACCCATTTGGCTTTGCACGGAATTACTATAGTTAGCATTTCGAAATTCTTTATCTGAATACAAATTTGTTCCTCCCCAGCTATAAGCACTCAATAAAATTTCATCGTCTTTAAAATCAGTTGGTTTTAATAATACACGCACGCCGTTTCCTAAAGTCCATTCCGCAATTCCATAGCCTTTATCTTGTGTTTTTGCTACTTTTTGTCCAATGGGTTTTTTACTGATTAAAGGTTCACTTACAACTTTATCTTCATAAGTTTTTATTTCGGAAGTGCTTTCTGCTTTATTAAAAAGTTTAATAACTTCTTGTTCAGATAAAATTTTATTTCCTTCTTTTTCAGCCATCATCAATATTGCTAAAGCATTGTCGCCTTTGTTGCTAATCCATTTCTTTGCAAGAACATTTACTTCTTCTAAAGTGATAGAGGGCAATAAATTTTTAATGTATTCAAATTCTTTTTCAATTCCTGGTACTGCATCTCCCACTAGAAAGTTTTGAACCAATTCTCCTATGATTTGTCTTGAATCCGTTTTATCTTTTTCTAAAAATAGATTTTGAACGTCGATAAGAATTTGTTTTTTCTTGCGTTCAAATTCACTGGCAGTAAACCCATAGCGTTTTACACGTTCGTTTTCTGTAACTACTGCTTCCAATGCTTTCTCTGTTTTTCCATTGGCAAATAATGCAAATGTGCTGTAAGCATTTTTATTACGTAATAATTGATTGAATCCACTACCTGCGTAAATAAAAGGAGCGTCTGGTTTTTTAGTTAACTCACTCAATCGGTCGGTGATAATTCCGTTAAACAATTGATGTTTCAAATGTTCGCGATAATCACCATAAGTTTTTAATTGAGAAGGAGGTTGTAAATAATTTAATTGAATGATGTTGTAAGGAGATTCTTTATCACTTACTACAATTGACCGAAAGCCTTTTTGATCAGGGATTGGCCAAACAGTTATTGGCTTAGGATTTTTAACAACAGGTATTTTACCAAATTGTTCTTTTATTAATTTTTCAGTAGCATCAACATCGATATCTCCAACAACAATAACAGCCTGCAAATCGGGTCGATACCAATCGTAATAATATTGGCGTATAACACTTTGCTTACACCCTTTTAAAATTTCGGGCTTACCAATTGGCAAACGGTTTGCGTAACGCGAATCTTTAAATATTAGTGGAAAAGTTTTACGATTCATGCGTTCAAAAGCACCTTGCCCTAAGCGCCATTCCTCTAAAACAACACCACGTTCTTTTTCTACTTCTGTGCTATCAAAACTTAAATTATGAGCCCAATCTTCTAAAACAACAAATGCTTTTTTATAAATATCATCTTTGTCTGTTGGAATTTGAAGCATATAAACTGTTTCATCAAAACTTGTATAGGCATTCAAATCTGCCCCAAATTTAGTGCCAATACCTTCCAAATAGTTTACTAAATCATTTTTTTTAAAATTTTTACTCCCATTAAAAGCCATGTGTTCTACAAAATGGGCAAGACCTTGCTGGTCGTCATTTTCCATTGTAGCCCCTGAATTTACAGCCAACCTAAGCTCTGCTCTTTTTTCAGGTTTTGAATTATGTTGAATGTAATACTTCATTCCATTAGGCAAAGTACCATACTTCACTTTTGAATCTAAGGATAAAACATCCGTTGGCTTCAGAGATGTTTGTGCTGGTAAATTAAATATAAGGCTGAGTGCGACTAAACAAAAGATATTATTTTTCATAAGATTTAGGGGTTTAAAAAAGCTAAAATTAGATTTCTAACATTTAAAAAACTAACAAATAAATTCTTTTTAACAAGTATTAACAGCACCTTCCAATCGTCAGCAATTTCAGTGCAATTGATGGCAATGGAAGAATGGCAACAATTCAATTAAAAGAATAGTTAAAGATAACACTGTGCTTGAGCAAAACTAATAAGAAAACTCATTTTATTTTTTTTCTGAATGATTGATATCTTTAGATTTAGTGGCTTGATGTTATTGAAATATCAAGAGGCTAACGAATGTTTAAATGAATGAACGCCTTACAATTATTTCTTATTTTTAAATATTCATACACAGCTCTAATAAAAGTTTAAATTTGTAACGTTTTTAAGCTCACCAAATGTAATTTAAAAAGGTTAGATGAGCGCTTAATGATTATTATGAGTAAAGATTTAACATCAAGAGCTTCCGATTATAGTAAGTGGTACAATGATATCGTTGTTAAAGCTGATTTAGCAGACCATTCTGCGGTTAGGGGTTGCATGGTAATTAAACCATATGGATTCGGCATTTGGGAAAACATGCAAAAAGCTTTAGACAAAATGTTTAAAGATACAGGCCACGTCAATGCTTACTTTCCTTTATTTATACCTAAGAGCTTATTTGAAGCAGAAGAAAAAAATGCTGAAGGTTTTGCCAAAGAATGTGCTATCGTTACACATTATCGATTAAAAACTGATCCTCAGCGTCCAGGTAAATTAATGGTTGATCCAGAAGCAAAATTAGAAGAAGAATTAATTGTAAGACCTACGAGCGAAGCCATTATTTGGAATACCTATAAAGGTTGGATACAATCTTACAGAGATTTACCATTATTAATTAACCAATGGGCTAATGTTGTAAGATGGGAAATGCGAACCCGTTTATTTTTAAGAACTGCTGAATTCCTTTGGCAAGAAGGACATACGGCACATGCAACCAAAGAAGAGGCAATTATTGAAACCGAAAAAATGCTTGACGTTTATGCCGATTTTGTTGAAAATTGGATGGCTGTGCCAGTCATTAAAGGCATGAAAACTGACAATGAGCGCTTTGCAGGAGCAGATGAAACATATTGTATTGAGGCATTAATGCAAGATGGAAAAGCGCTACAGGCAGGTACTTCACATTTTTTAGGTCAAAATTTTGCAAAAGCATTTGATGTTCAATTTGTAACAAAAGACAATAAAAAAGAATTTGTTTGGGCCACATCTTGGGGAGTTTCGACGCGTTTGATGGGGGCATTAATTATGAGTCACAGTGATGATAATGGATTGATATTGCCTCCAAAATTAGCACCCATACAGGTTGTAATCATTCCCATATACAGAACAACAGAGGGCCTTAATAAAATAAATGAATTGGCATTAACTTTAAAAACAAATCTAAAGGCTAAGGGAATTTCAGTAAAGTATGATGATAGCGACACGCATAAGCCAGGCTGGAAATTTGCTGAACATGAATTAAAAGGTGTGCCGATTAGAATTGGAATAGGTGAAAGAGATTTAGAAAATGGCACCATTGAATTAGCTCGCAGAGATACTTTAACCAAAGAAACCATACCGATTGAAGGTGTTGAAAATGTGATTGAAAAATTGCTACAAGAAATACAAAACAATTTATTTATAAAAGCAAAAGAACGTCAAACACAAAGCACATCCTTAGTAGACACATTTGCTGATTTTAAAAAAACATTGGATGAAAAACCAGGTTTTATTCTTGCGCATTGGGATGGCACAGCAGAAACAGAAGAAAAAATTAAAGAAGAAACAAAAGCCACGATAAGATGTATTCCTTTAAATAACAAACTTGAGTCTGGCATTTGTATTTATTCAGGAAAACCAAGTAAACAAAGGGTTTTATTTGCTAGAGCGTATTAATAAATGGATACAAAATTTTTTGATCTTGAAAAACACCTCCAACATTTCATCAGACTCTTAGTGGAATATTCACCTCGCTTGCTTGCTGCAGGTTTTGTGTTATTCTTTGGTTTATGGCTCATTCGTAGGTTTTCCAAAATTGCTTCAAAGGCAATGGATAAAAAAGAATTAGATGTTTCCTTACGAACGTTTTTAATTAGCTTACTTTCTGTTGGATTAAAAGTCATTTTAATTGTTACCGTTGCTGGGATGATCGGTATTGGCACGACATCTTTTGTAACCATCCTAGGTGCTGCTGGATTAGCTGTTGGCTTAGCACTTCAAGGATCATTATCTAATTTTGCAGGTGGGGTATTATTACTCATTTTTAAGCCTTATAAAGTAGACGATATGATTGAAGTTCAAGGGCAAATTGGAAGAGTTAGTGAAATACAAGTTTTCAATACCATTTTAATAACATCTGATTTAAAAACCATCATTTTGCCGAATGGTGTTGTTTCAAATGGTACCATTATAAATATCAGTAAAAATGGCTTATTAAGAGGTAATGTAGATATTATTGTTTCTACAAACAACGATATCGATGCTTTAAAAGAATTATTAATGAAGGAAATTTTAAAACATCCTTTGATTATTAAAGAAACATTGCCTGAAATAGTTGCCGTTAAAATTATAGATAATGCTGTAACGCTTTCTATTAAAGCTTATGGAAAGTCCGATGATATTTCACAAATAAATTCGGACATTATTTTAATTTCTAAAAAAGTTTTTGAACAACATAATATTGCCACGCCCATTCAAATGAGATTAGTTCAAAACATTTAGGAACAAACAATTTCGACATGCTTTATAATTTTTGTCGCAAAAATTTAATTATCTTTAAATTCTCTAAAAAAAAATGCCATGTTTGATAATTTATCTGGAAAGATAGAAAAAGCTCTTAAAACCCTTAAAGGACAAGGAAGAATAACCGAAATTAATGTTGCTGAAACGTTAAAAGAGGTTCGCAAAGCATTATTAGATGCCGATGTTAACTTTAAAGTTGCCAAAACTTTTACAGATGGTATTAAAGAAAAAGCATTAGGGCAAAATGTTCTAACCGCAGTCTCTCCAAGTCAATTGCTTGTGAAAATTACCCACGATGAATTGACTCAATTGATGGGAGGAAAAATGGAAGAGATTTTCTTGGGTGGAAATCCAACCATTATAATGATGAGTGGCTTGCAAGGATCAGGTAAAACAACCTTTACAGGAAAACTAGCTAATTTTCTAAAAACAAAAAAAGGAAAAAAACCATTATTAGTTGCTTGTGATGTTTATCGTCCTGCAGCAATAGATCAGTTAAATGTTTTGGGAGAACAAATTGGTGTTGAGGTATATTCAAATAAGGAAGAAAAAAATCCCATAAAAATTGCTCAGGCTGCAATTATTCAGGCCAAAGAAAATGGCAATAGCATCGTTTTAATTGATACAGCAGGTCGCTTAGCAGTTGACGAACAAATGATGAATGAAATTGCTGCTTTGAAAAAAGCAATTAATCCGAACGAAATTTTATTTGTGGTTGATGCCATGACTGGGCAAGATGCCGTAAATACAGCTAAAACATTCAACGATCGATTAGATTTTGATGGCGTTGTTTTAACAAAATTAGATGGAGATACACGTGGTGGAGCGGCATTATCAATCAAATCCGTCGTTAACAAACCAATTAAGTTTATTGGAACTGGCGAAAAAATGGAAGCCCTTGATGTTTTTTACCCCGAACGGATGGCCAGCCGTATATTGGGAATGGGTGACGTTGTTACTTTAGTTGAAAGAGCTCAAGAACAATTTAACGAAGAAGAAGCAAGAAAATTATCAAAAAAAATTGCTAAAAATCAATTTGACTTTAATGACTTTTTAAGCCAGTTGCAGCAAATCAAAAAAATGGGAGATATCAAAGATTTAGTAGGAATGATTCCTGGAGTTGGAAAAAGTTTGAAAGATACCAATATTAAAGATGATGCTTTCAAAGGTATTGAAGCCATTATCGGTTCGATGACTCCAAAAGAAAGAAGTAATCCTGAGTTATTAAATGGATCGCGACGTTTGCGCATTTCAAAAGGAAGTGGGCGCAATATTACGGAGGTTAATAAATTACTGAAACAATTTGAAGATACCCGTAAAATGATGCGGATGATGGGCGATAAAAATAAAATGGCTCAATTGATGAAACAAATGCCGGGCGGAATGCCTAAGATGTAAGAATGAATGACGAGTTACAAATGACGATATAAGAACTACGATTTAATTTTAAATACAAATCGTAAATCAAACCTCGCAAATCTAAAATTTGAATAATGATTTTAATCGACGGAAAAAAAATATCGTTAGAACTTCAATCAGAAATTGCCATTGAAGTAAAAGCATTACTAGCTAAAGGACATAAACAGCCCCATTTAGCAGCAATTTTAGTGGGTGATGATCCTGCATCACAAACCTATGTTCATCATAAAGTCAAGGCTTGCGATAATGTTGGGTTTAAATCAACCCTTATTCGTTTTGAAGCTTATGTTTCTGAACAAAAACTATTAGCAAAAATTAAAGAGTTAAATGAGGATAAAGAAATTGATGGATATATTGTACAATTGCCTTTGCCCCGTCATATTTCTGAACAAAAAATTATTGAAGCCATTAAACCAAGTAAAGATGTAGATGGTTTTCACCCCATCAATGTGGGTCGATTGGTTCTTAATTTGCCCACATACGTAAGTGCGACGCCTTTTGGAATTGTTCAATTATTAGAACGTTATCATATTCCTACAGATGGGAAACATTGTGTGGTGATTGGTCGCAGTCATATTGTAGGTTCTCCGATGAGCATATTAATGGCCAAAAACACAAACCTAGGAAACTGCACAGTAACACTTTGTCACAGCCACACTCAAAATTTAAAAGAACATACCTTAGATGCTGATATTATTATTGCTGCGATAGGTAAACCAAATTTTGTTACTGCAGATATGGTTAAAGATGGCGCTGTGATCATAGATGTAGGAATTAACCGAGTGGATGATGCCACTTTATCGAAAGGATTTAAATTAGTTGGTGATGTCAAATTTGACGAAGTATCTAAAAAAGCGTCTTATATAACCCCAGTTCCAGGTGGAGTAGGCCCGATGACGATTGCATCTCTTTTAAAAAATACGCTCATTGCAGCTCAAAAAGAATTTTGATGTAGAAAACATTATTTTAAAAGTACTTTATTGAGGAGCTCTAAAATACCAATAAAATAAGTGCTTTTAAAAGTTTATTGCCTTTTTAAGTAGTTGATTTTATTAAAACAAGTAAAAATAAAATCTGTTTATTTTATCTGCATTAATGCAAACTTTTTATTTAAATTTAACAACGTAAGACGCAAAACAATTAAATGTATTTTATGTTATTAATTCATGATCGGGTTTCAATTTTTAAATTATACAAAACCAAATCAATCTCCATTTGATAGATTATTTGATATTTTTAAACAATTGCTAACCCATACCAGTGGCGATTTTAATGAGGCCATCAGTTGGTTAACTGAATTAGATAAAGAATATAAACTAACCGACAATGATTATGGTATTGGTGATTTTATCCAAGATTTAAAAGATAAAGGATACATCAGCCAAGATGCGCCAGGTTCTGGCAATATCATCATTACTCCTAAAACAGAACAAGCCATCAGGCAACAAGCTTTAGAAAAAATATTTGGCAAAATCAAAAAAGGAAAATCAGGCAATCATGCTACAAAGTTTGCTGGGAATGGAGATGAGTTAAGTACTGACAATAGACCTTTTCAGTTTGGTGATTCTTTAGAACAAATATCAATGCTCGAATCATTCAGAAATGCACAAGTAAATAATGGCATTGGTGATTTTATTTTAACTGAAAAAGATTTAGAGGTAAAAGAAAAAGAACACAAATCCCAATCATCAACTGTTTTAATGATTGATATTTCTCATTCCATGATTCTTTATGGTGAAGATAGAATTACGCCTGCTAAAAATGTAGCAATGGCTTTGGCGGAATTAATTAAGCAAAAATATCCAAAAGACACATTAGACATCATTGTGTTTGGTGACGATGCTTGGCAAATTGAAATTAAAGATTTGCCATACTTGCAAGTTGGCCCGTACCATACCAATACAGTGGCTGGTTTAGAATTGGCCATGGATTTATTAAGACGAAGAAAAAATGCCAACAAACAAATTTTTATGATTACAGATGGCAAACCTACATGCTTGAAGGAAAATGGAGGATATTATAAAAATAGTTTTGGCTTAGATCGAAAAATTTTAAATAAATGCTTAACACTTGCGCAAAGTTGTCGCCGTTTAAAAATTCCCATTACTACATTTATGGTTGCAAGCGATGAACATTTAAAAGAATTTGTCCATAATTTTACAGAAGCCAATCATGGCAAGGCTTTCTACACATCTTTACAAGGTTTAGGAGAATTTATTTTTGAAGATTTTGAACGCAATAAAAAAAACAAATTTTAATATTAATTTATGCAAAAGGTAAAGACATTAGGAGAATTGAAAAAATTAGGTTACCAATCAAAATCCATTAAAGATGAATTGAGAACCAATTTAATTACAAAAATTAAAAAGAAAGAAAACGTTTTTAAAGGCATCGTTGGATATGAAGATACCGTAATTCCTGAAATTGAAAGGGCTATTTTATCTCGTCATCATATCAATTTACTTGGATTAAGAGGTCAAGCAAAAACAAGAATTGCACGTCAAATGACAGAACTCTTAGATGAATACATTCCTATTGTAGAAGGAAGTGAATTGAACGACGACCCATTAAATCCCATTTCTTTATTTGGAAAAAATAAAATTGCTGAACTAAATGATAAAACGCCAATCGCTTGGCTTCATCGATCCGAGCGATATATTGAAAAATTAGCAACTCCTGATGTTTCCATTTCTGATTTAATAGGAGACGTTGATCCCATCAAGGCAGCAAATTTAAAATTGAGTTATTCTGATGAACGTGTTATTCATTATGGTATCATCCCAAGAAGTAACCGATGTATTTTTGTGATTAACGAATTACCTGACTTGCAAGCCCGCATACAAGTTTCATTATTTAATATTTTACAGGAAGGTGATATTCAAATTCGTGGATTTAAACTGAGGTTGCTATTAGATATTCAATTTATATTTACTGCCAACCCAGAAGACTATACCAATCGTGGAAGCATTGTTACTCCTTTAAAAGATAGAATAGGAAGCCAGATTTTAACACACTACCCAAAAAGTATTGAACTATCAAAAAAAATTACAAAACAAGAAGCTAAATTAACTGACGTGCAAAAATCACAAATTGAAGTTGGATATTTAATTCAAAATCTAATTGAACGAATTGCATTTGAAGCGCGTGAAAGTGAATTTGTAGACTCAAAAAGTGGCGTATCAGCAAGGTTAACTATTTCTGCATTTGAAAATTTGGTAAGTACGGCTGAAAGAAGAATGTTGCTTAATAATGAAGAAAGCACAGCCGCTAGAATTTCGGATTTAACAGGAGTGATCCCATCGGTAAATGGTAAAATTGAATTGGTATATGAAGGAGAACAAGAAGGCGCTGCAATTGTGGCTCAATATTTGGTTGGAAAAGCCATTAAGAATGAATTTTTAGACTACTTCCCTGATCCATCTTCTTTAAAAAAGAAAAAAGATGCTGGCCCTTATCAATCTATTGTTAATTGGTTTGCAGAAGGAAATATTGTGGATGTGATGCTTTTAGAAAATAATAAAATTTATATAAAAGGCTTAGAATCTATTCCGGGTTTGCAAGAATTGGTGGACTTATTTCTTCCAAAAATATCTAAAAGTGAAAAATTAATTATGATGGAATTTATTTTATTTGCTTTGGCTGAACATTCTTTAATTGGTAAAAAAGTACTTGAACGCGGTTTACAATTTAAAGATGTATCGAGCTCCATTTTTTCTGAAAAAGATTTTTTTAAAGATCAGAATAATTAGCATTAAACTGTTCGCTAAAAAATTATACTGGTTAAAAAATGAAAGTATCAAGCATTAGTGAGATAAAAAAAGAATTACATGAATTACCTCAAAAACAATTGGTGGAGCTTTGCTTAAATTTAGCTAAATATAAAAATGATAATAAAGAATATTTGGATTATCTCTTATTTCAATCGCATGATAAATCTGGATTTATAAAAAACATAAAAACTGAAATCAATCAACATTTTGAAGAATTAAAAACGCAACACAATTTATATTATGTAAAAAAAAGCTTAAGAAAATTACTTCGCATCATAAGAAAATACTGCAAACATATTGGTGACAAAGCGGCATCTGCCGAGCTACATCTATATTTTTGCTTTCAACTTAAAGCTTCCAAAATACCTTATCATAAAAGTCAGTTGCTTATTAATATGTTTGACCAACAACTTAAAAAAATTAATACACTTATTTTAAGTTTGCATGAAGATTTACAACAAGATTATTTAAAAGAATTGGAATCTTTATCATAAGCTTAATTGATAAATAAAAATTCTTGAACTTTTTATTTTTCTCCAGAGTAAGAACATTTACGAGTATATGCATTGTTCTCATACATATTTTTTTCCTTTTAGCTGCGGCGCATCATAAGAAATCACAATTGAAACCAAACAAATATTCAGATGGTATAAGTTGGAAGGCCGATATTGCCCAGTAGATGATTATTGAAATGTCAATGATTATATTGCTGACACTGCACTTTTAGATTTTAAAAGGTGGTTGTAAGTTATAAATAAAACTTTGAAAAAATCATAGTTTTTTCTTATTCCTTGCATGGTTTCAGTATTTCAATTCCTTCAAATTGCATTTATTTTCCTCATTCTTTTCTCTCTATTCTTTTGGTATTTAATTATCTCTTTATATAAAGGAATTTTAGGAGAAAAAATTAAATGGGTCAAGCCACAAGCAAATACATTTTTATCAACTTTTATGACACACATTATCCCTGAAAGATTCCCACTGTTGTGAACTTCTTTAATAATCAATTCTGTTTTTAATGTAATATCCTTCCCATTATTTCTATAAACATTTACTAATTCTCTTACTGGTAGAGCCTTTAATGGTAAATATTTCTTTATTTTTTCTGTTAGCTCGTTGTATTGTTTAATTGCTTTCATAATCATTATGATATCATAGATCAAATTTACATTGTTCGATTCTGATTTGTCTATAATTACACTCGCATATTTTTAACAATCTCTTCACAAATAAATTCTGAAGCCTTGCCATTACCAAATAATTCTGGATAATTAATTTTTTTGTTTAACGCAAATGTTTCAAAAGCTTTCAAAATTAAATTTTCATCTGCATCAACAAGAATGGCTGCACCACATTTTACAATTTCTATCCACTCCGTTTCTTTTCTAAAAACAATACAAGGTTTTTTAAAATAGAAAGCTTCTTTCTGTAAACCGCCACTGTCAGTCGTTATAAGACTACAATTACTTTCAAGTACAATCATGTCAAGATAAGAAACTGGCTGGATGATTTTAATGCGTTTGTTTAATTTGATTTTTTGATATAGATCTGAACTTAAATTGGTTTGAAGTAATTGTTTTGTTCGCGGATGTAATGGAAGCACAACGTCGATGTTGTTTTTTTCAGTTAGTTGATGTAATGCACTAAAAATAGCACTTAATCTGTCTGGCTCGTCGGTATTGTTATTGCGATGAATGGTTGCTAAAATGAAATTATTTTTTTCTAATTGATGATTGATTAATATACTTTCATTTTTATTGGTAAATTCTAAAAAGTGCAAACTGTTATCGTACATCACGTCTCCACAATGATAAATTTTTGGATTATCTGCGTGATAAGGCGCAATTGAGTTTGGATTAAACCCTTCATTTATCAAATTTTGATAACCAGTTTGAGTAGGCGCAAATAAAAGAGTTGACACATGATCACACATAATTCTATTTATTTCTTCAGGCATTTTTTTATTGAAAGAACGCAAGCCAGCTTCAATGTGCACCACATCAATATGAATTTTGCTGGCCGCAATGGCTCCAGCCAAGGTAGAGTTTGTGTCACCATACAACACAACTGCATGTGGTTTTTCCTTTAATAAAATTTCTTCAATTCGCTCAATCATTTTTGCTGTTTGGGAGCCGTGATTCCCACTTCCTACATTTAATTGATAATTTGGTTGAGGAATGTTTAACTCATCAAAAAATATTTTACTCATGTTATCATCATAATGCTGTCCAGTATGAATAATAATTTCAGTAATTAATTCAGAAAATTGTTTTTTTATGGCGCGACTTAAAGCAGCAGCTTTAATAATTTGTGGTCGAGCACCGATGATTGTAATAATTTTTATCTTCATTTATAATAATCCTTCATCAGCAAAGCTAAGGTATTTTTGATCCCCAATAATTAAGTGGTCTTGAATCACCATATCAAGGTGAATGGTAATTTCTTTAATCTTTTTAGTTAAACGGATGTCTTCTTGACTTGGCTTTAAATTACCTGAAGGGTGGTTGTGAGCTAAAATAATTGAACTTGCTAAACACTCAATGGCAGGTTTTATAACCAATCTAGGATCTACCAATGTTCCACTAATGCCTCCCCTGCTAATACATTCTGTTTTTAAAACACTATTATTTCTGCTTAAATAGATTACCCAAAATTCTTCATGGGGTAAATCTTCTAACTTCGGTTTCAAAATAAAATACGCTTGCTGAGAATTATTAATTTTTATTTTTTCATCCTCAACTTTATCGTTCCTTCTTCTTCCTATTTCTAATGCTGCTAAAATGGTTACTGCTTTTGCTTCACCAACGCCTTTAAATTTTTTCAAATCATTCAATTGTAATTTTGCCAATTGATTAATTGAATTTCGATTTGTATTTAAAATTCGTTGTGCAAGCTGAACTGCCGTTTCTTCTCTGTTGCCAGAGGATAATAAAATGGCTAATAGTTCAGCGTCCGACAAAGTATGCCTTCCTTTATTAATAAGTTTTTCGCGTGGCCGATCGTCTTCAGCCCAGGTCTTTAAGCTCAAATGTTTATGTAATTGATTTTCCAATTATTTTCTAATCCTTTAAAAGTAATTCTTTTTGATAAATATTTAAATAATACTTTTGTATGCATGGATTTTAAATCTTCTATTCAAATTTTTAAGCATAAAGAATTTAGATGGTTTGTTTTTGGTCGTTTTTTTTTAACGATTGCATTGCAAATGCAAATGAGCACAATCTGTTTGCAAATTTATTATGAATTTACTGACGATGTTCTTACGCAAGGATTACTAGGCCTTACAGAAGCATTACCTTTTATCGTTACCTCTTTTTTTTCAGGTCATGTCGCGGACATTGTGAGTAGAAAACGAATTTTATTAATGGGTTGCGTGGCTTTGTTCATCGGCTCCGTATTTTTGTTTGCTTATAGCACCTCTTTATTTCAAGGTTTATTAGCCTTTGGTACTGGTCCTTTATTTGTCGTAGTTTTTTTATTTGGTATCACTCGCTCTTTTTTGGCAGTAAGTATTACGCCATTTATGAGTCAAATTATCCCTCGAAAGTTTTACACACAATCCACTACTTGGAATACAACGGCTTGGCATTTAGGCGCTATTTTAGGTCCAGTATTAGCAGGTATTTTATACGGCTACAGTAATTCTTTTCATGCAAATTGGTGTTATGGAACGAATTGCGTGTTGTTTTTATTAGCAATCTTTTTTTATACTTTGATTGCTTCCAGGCCGATACCAGTAAAAAATAAAACGGAAACATTTAAAGAAAGCATCAGTGCTGGAATTAAATTTGTTTTTAAAAATAAATTAATACTGAGTGTTCTTTCTCTTGATTTATTTGCCGTATTGTTTGGTGGCGCAGTAGCATTGATTCCCTCATTTACTGATAAAATTTTACACCTTGGTCCTGAGTCATATGGATTACTCCGAACGGCACCGGCATTTGGAGCCGTTTTAATGGCTTTATATTTATTTATTAAACCTCCTGGAAAAAAAGCTGGCGTTAATTTATTGATTTCAGTTTCTGCGTTTGGAGTTTTTACAATTTTATTTGCCTTGTGCACCAATTATTGGTTGGCTTTTGCAATGCTTTTATTAACAGGTGCTTTTGATAATATTAGCGTGGTTATCCGTCATAGCATTTTGCAGCTTTCTACGCCAGATGAAATGCGAGGCAGGGTATCAGCAGTTAATAATATTTTTATTGGTAGCAGCAACGAAATTGGCGCATTTGAAAGTGGAGTTACTGCTCGTTTGTTAGGCCTAGTGCCGTCCATTATATTTGGGGGAGCAGCCACCATAATGGTTGTATTAGGAATTCGCAAACTCAATCCCAAATTAGAAAAACTAGATTTAACCAAACTCGAATAGTTTAAAATCCTTTTGGGTCGAAATAAAAATTTTTAAGTTTATCGTTTATTAGCGATTATTATTTTGGAAAATAAATAGGATGTTTTTCGTTGTACAATCGAATAAATTCTTAGGAACTTTTTAATAAGGATCAATTCCTAATGAATAATTTTTTACCTCAATTGTTTAGTAAAATTACTGATGACGCCATAATCTGGTATTTTAAATTTTTATTAGATTGATAGAAAGGCCATTTTAGTGGCTTGTAAACGTTTTTAAGCGGCTATGTAGTACTTAGCCATTAGTTATAGCAAAGTGGTTGACGAGAACCGAATAACTAAATTTCGACAACAAAGTTCACTCTTTTTTAGTTTACATTTCAAATTCGTTGGCGACAATTTAGAAGCGAAATTATCACGTATCGTTTCGACAATAATATTTTGTACTTTCGGAGAAGTATAGTTACTTGAAAAGCCATTTAAAAACCACATAACAAAACACAAATGAAAAAGATTTTTTTTTACCAGATTATCCTTCTATTTATAGCGATAGATATCGAAGCACAAACCTTTCAAAAAACATTTGGCACGTCTGGCAAAGATTATTCAACAGATGTAATACAAACCAGTGATAAAGGCTATGCCGTGTTAGGTGTTATGAATGGCTTGGGAGCCTACCTTTTGAAAACAGATTCGTTAGGCATCAAACAATGGTCAAAAAAAATAGCAATTGAAACTTTTTGGCCTAGCACCTTGGGAACAATCTCTCAAACTATGGATAATGGCTTTATTTTTTCGGGCACTATTAACTATTCAAATTCTAATTATTCAATTGTTATTAAAACAGATGCATTAGGCAACGTTGAATGGTCTAAAATGCATGAGGCATTATCATCCATCACCAGTATTAAACAAACACTTGAAGGAGATTATATTGCTGTTGGCTTACAATATTCTGGGTCCAAAAGTACCTTGATAAGATTTAATGCTTCTGGTGACATTATTAGATCAAGAACACTACCTATATCAAGTTACTTCAAGGATGTATTACAACTTAAAAGTGATTCGAGTTTTGTAACCTATTACTGTTCTAGTTCAGCATCTCAAAATATCATAATTTCTCGCTTTAGTAAAACTATGAATTTGATGTGGAGTAAAATTATCACTAGTCCAAGCGTTAATCCTGGATTTGACTGTGGTCACATTTATGAAAACGGAAATGATTTACAGATTGGATTAAATGTAAGTGGTAGCTTGGGTATATTATCCGTCAACAAAAATGTAACAAGTGCCAAATTTATTGGAACATCTAATAAGTTATATAATTATTCTATTTCTGATGCTATACCTGCTGCCAATAAAGGCGTTGTGATTGCTGCAGAATATAACACATCTCAATTAGGATATGAAACACAAGCACTATTAATTTCATTAGATTCGCTTGGCGGTTTTATATGGGCAAAACAAATCGGAGGATTAAAGAATGAGGGAGCTAAATCTATTAAACAAACTAAAGACAAAGGATTTATTATTGCTGGTTATACAAATAGCTTTTCAGTAGGAAACTCTGATATTTATCTAATCAAAACGGATAGCTTAGGCGAAAGTGGATGTCATAACTCTCCAATAAAGATTACTACCTCTACCACCTCATTAAATGCTAATTTAGCTGATTATACAGGTGCAGTTGATTCGTTATTCAACAATATAACAACTATTCAAAATGCAAATATTTTAAATACTTCGGAAGTAATGAACGATGCTTGTATTTGTATACCACCCACAGCTAGTTTCGCGGCTAACCCAATGGGCATAATGCAAGACGATTCAAGTTGGGCAGATAAATGGTATTGGACCATTAGCGGCACATCTGGAATAGATTCTACTACCAAATATAAAAATTATATTGGCATACCTAATGGCACGTATACAGTTTGCTTAAAAGTAAAAAATAGTTGTGGAGTTGATTCAACCTGTCAACAATTAAACTATGTGTATTATCCAATTAATGTGCAGGAAAATAGTAAAAATATAATTAGTAATGTTTATCCTAATCCATTTCGCGACAAATTGATTATTTCTTGTGAACGTATTAATGCCAATACAAATCCCATTCAAATAAAAGTTATGAATTCCTTGGGCTTACTTGTTTATTCAGATAAAATGGAAGGAACGCAAAAAGAAATCCAACTTCCTGAACTTGCCTCTGGATTATATTTCATTCAGTTCACATTAAACGAAATTGTTGTTATAAGAAAATTGATAAAAGAATAAAATAAATATATAAATTTCTTTTCTCTTTTAAATTTATATCAATTTTAAATGATATTTATGTTCGGTAAAAACGCACTTCTAAAACACCTTCGTTTACGCTTCGCTCAAAAGAGGACGAGTGGGGCGATTATTATTTTGGAAAATAAATAGGATGTTTTTCGTTGTATAAACGAATATATTTAAAAGCTAATTCTTTTTTCTTTTTATTTTTCAAAACAGTAAATTCTTTAAACAATATATCGTCTTGTTTTAAATATTCTTCAACTTTTTCGACGCTAAATTCGGTTATTTCTCCCGAATAAAAATTAAACAAAAACTGTCTGATTTCAGTTGTTTTCCTTGGCATGTTATTTACTGGAACATTCATATAAGGATCTATTCCCATCGAATAATTTATTACCTCAACGGTTGCAATAAAATTGCTGATAGCTCCAAATACTGGTATTTTAAAAAATTTTCTATCTTTTTTTATAAAGATGATATTGTTTTGGCAATAGCCCCAAATATTGATGGGGCTAATTTTTTGTGTAGAACCATCTCTTTCCTTATATTCTATCACATCTGAATCTACAATTTTAGTAAAAAAGTCAAGCTGATCTTTCGGGATTTTGGTTGAAATTTTATCTTTACCGATTGGCCAATTATACCTAAAATCTTGGTAATTAATGTAAATTCCTTCATACAACCTGAAATCTCTGGTGTACATTACCGAATCTTGAGATAATGCGTTAAAAGAGAGAAGGTATATATAAGAATATAAAAGCGTTTTTAACATTGGGTAAATATCTAAAAAAATTATAACTTACTTCTTGTAAAATATAAGCTTATGAAAAATTGTTTTGTCATTTTTTTTCTGCTACTTTTTTGTTTCAAGATAAATTCACAAACTGTTTTTAATGCAGATTTAATCAGAGAAATTGAAACGCAACCAGCTTCAAAATTAGTAAATGTGTTGGTTTTATTAAAGCCAAACCATGATTTACTAAAAAACAAGTTTGATGTTTATAAAGAAAATTACCGCATAGGAAACATCTATTCTTTAACAACCAGTTTGGAAAATATAAAAAAACTCGGCAAACAAGATAATGTATTAAGAATTGAATATGCTAAAAACCGTTTAAAGCCAATGGATGATACCAGTGACGTAAATAACTGCATCAACGCCATTAAATCAGGACTAGCACCTTTAAACCAAAGTTATGACGGGTCAAATATTATCGTTGGAATTATTGATACGGGGATTGATTTTTCCCATCCTGATTTCAAAGATTCAAATGGAAAATCGCGTGTGAAATTTTTATGGGATATGACCAAAGCTCCCGCATTTAATACGCCTGCTAATTTTGGGTATGGACAAGAGTGGACAAACTCAGAAATTGATTTAGGCATTTGTACTCATAATCCTACCGCAAGTTTTGGCCATGGCACTGCGGTAAGTGGAATTGCCGCGGGTAATGGCTTAGCCGCCAATATCCATGCTGGCGTTGCTCCTAAAGCTGATTTGATTGTAGTTGCTTTAGATTTTTACAGAAATGGTTTTGTGATTGCAGATGCGGTTAATTACATTGTTTCAAAAGCAACTCTTTTAAATAAACCTCTTGTCATTAATGCAAGTGTTGGTGATTATATGGGAAGTCATGATGGGACAAATTTAGAATCAAAAATGATTGATGCAATGATAAAAGGTCCTGGGAAATGTTTGGTAGCTTCTGCAGGTAACGCTGGCGCAATTCCTTTTCATGTTGGTTACAATTTGAATGGCTTAGACACTAATTTTACTTGGATATATTCTCCTAGCCCAATTATTTATGTGAGTGAATATACTGACTCCACACAAATAAAAAACATCAAGTCTACAATAGGCGTTAATAGGAAAGATGCTGGATTCACGGATTTAGGAAATATCGGGTATAAAGCATACAATTATGCTATTGGAGCTATTAAGAGAGACACCATTAAAAAAGGGACAAGCAGAATTGGAATTATTGAAAGTGTTGCAAGCATCAATTCGGATGGCGTATACGAATTAAACTATTGTATACGCGCTGATAGTTTAAATTATTTATGGCGAATAGAGCATACAGGTTATGGAAGAATAGACTCCTGGAATTTTGAATTTGCAACAGGAGGACTTCCAACTGCCACTCAGTATCCAAAAATTACAAAATATAAAATTGCTGACACCAAACAAACCATTGTAAGCGGCTTTCAGTGTAGCAATGAAGTAATTACTGTTGGTACATATACAAACCGAAAAACATACTTGGATGTAAATAATACGTTACAAACTATCACAGATAATAGAGGTGAAATCGCAGCCAGTAGTAGTTCTGGGCCAACCAGAGATGGTAGAATAAAACCAGATATAACCGCCAGTGGATCTACAATATTAGCGCCATGTGTGTTATCGCTACTTCCTAACTTAATTACTAATGCACCCACATTAGTGGCAAAGGGCGGTTTACACATTACCTCTGGTGGAACCTCATCTGCAAGTCCTATTGTAGCAGGATTTGCAGCACTTTACTTACAAAAAAATCCAACTGCCACCAATCAACAAATTAAGGATGCTATCATAAAAAATGCAACTACTGATGCGCTTGTGTCTTTACCTGTTCCCAATGCAAGATGGGGTTACGGCAAATTGTGCGGATTTGAAGCCATGAAATATTTGCCCATTATCAATACGAATATAAAAATAAATAAGGCAGTGGGTAACATCCGCATTTTTCCAAATCCTGTAGAAAAATTTGCTCATCTTTTATTTGAAAACGACGACCATAAAATTATAAAATTATATAATGCTGTTGGTCAACTTCTTTTTTCAAAAGAAATAAATCAATCTGAGTATTTATTAAATTGCACAGACTTCTCAGAGGGCTTGTATTTGCTCACTTGTGAAGAAAAACAAGAAATTAAGAAAGTTAAACTTCTCATTACAAATAATAAATAATATTTGTTTTCGTTTTGTATCAAGATACTTTGTGAGTAAAACTCGAAAAAAAGTATTGAAAATTAAAATATATCTTTGAGGTACTTTTTCTAGCAAATTAATGAAACCAATTTATTTCATCTTCATCATCGTTTTTGCTCATAACGCTGCAAATTCGCAAAACAGAAAAAGAAATTTTAGACAAACTGAAATTGGGCTTTTCTTTGGTGGTGCTTATTATATTGGCGACATGAACCCTAATGGTCATTTTAAATCTTCACGTCCATCTGTTGGTTTTTTTATGAGGTATACGACCAATTACCGATATGCCTTTAGAGCTGGAATGAATTTTGGCAGTGTAATGGGCGACGACTCACAAAGTAATAATCCTGACCAAATAGAACGAAATTTAAACTTTAAATCACAAATTTTTGAATTTAACACATTAGCAGAATTTAATTTTTTAGAATACAGAATTAGTAATAATAAATATAATATTACTTCATTTTTATTCTTAGGTGTAAATGTTTTTAGGTTTAATCCTACAACCGTTTATCAAGGCTTAACTTATGAATTGAGGCCACTCAAAACAGAAGGGCAATCAACACCTTATAAATTAACTCAAATCGGCATTCCTTTTGGAATTGGATTTAAAGTTAATGTGTCTAATAATGTGGGTTTGGGACTTGAATGGGGGCCAAGAAAAACATTTACTGACTATTTAGATGATGTAAGTGGTGTTTATCCAAATACAAATAGCAGTCCATTTAATACTCAAATTGCGCAAATATTATCGGATCGTTCAAAAAATGCTGGAAGTAATATTAACGAACAACGCGGAAATCCAAAATCAAAAGATTGGTATTTCTTTTTTGGTGTTACATTAAATATCAAAGTAAATTTTAAACCAGAACCTTGCTATGAATATGGCTTACGCAAATAATTTAATCTTCCCAGTAATCAATAATTAATCCATCGCTTGGACTTATTCCAATGGTTCTTTTCTCTTTGATTCCAAAATTAAGAATCAATGCGTCGTTCAAATAATTGTCGCCATCTCTGCTTAAGTCAATTGAAAGAATGGTTTCTCCAATCACATCAGTCCACATTTTAGTGGTTGAAGCATCAATGGGAATAATTTTGATTTTATCTCCAAATTCATTTTTCAATCGCTTTTTTTCTTCTTCTAAATTAAAATCGTTTAAAATATTGATGCCATCACTATCTTCATTGCACGTAATAATTAGACTGGTATTATCTGTAAAAAATAATTCTACATTATCTATTAAATCAACTTGAGCTTCAGGATTAAACCGATTTACCCAAAAATAGATAATTATTTTTTTTAATGTTTTCCCTTCAGCTGATATGATGTTTTTTAGCTGTTCGTCTGTAAAATGGTTCATATGTCTATATTATTGTTTCTTATTGCCATTTGGAATAACCAGTTTAGTCATTTGTGTTGGTGCTTGAGGCAAACATGGGTATTTCATATTTAAAACTATAATTATTTGATGCTAATTTAATATGGTCAATTCACAATGAAAAAAGTAGTTGGTCCTAATGTTCTCTGTTCTTTATTGCCTATAAATTCAATAACGATATCTTTAAATATATAGATGTCTCCAACTGAGGCGTTTTTAAAGTAATTGGTAGCATTGTCATTAAAACTCGATTCGCTGATGATCCCATTTTTTATTTTAATTAATTTATAATTTATGATTCTGAATCCACAGTCATAATCAAATATGAGCACGAGTGTAAAAAAACTCGCATTTTTTATTTTATTAATTGATACTGATCCTTCATAAATATAATCTGCATTCGAACGAAGAACAAGCTCTGGATTCGGTACTTTTTTATTTCTAAATTGATACACTACTTCTGAAAGACCATCTTTAACTTTAACGAAAGTTGGGTTAAAATCATTAACCCTGATTGTAAATTTCCTAAAGGTATCAGTTTGCAAAGTGTCTTTTAATGTCAACGTTCCGTTTTCAATCGAGACATTATAATTCATTAAATTTTGCCCTTTTAAAATAAAAGGATTATCAACTCCAATGTACAAAACATCACTAGCGTTTGTTTGAAACATGATGTTTGAGTCATGCCGAATTTTAAGCCTTTTTGTGGGCTGATTGGTAAATTTTTGAGAAAAATTAATAGATGGGATTAATGTAAGAACTAAAATATATTTTATCATGAAGTTGAGTTAAAAAAACCACCTATAAAGATAGCCAAGTTGTTGCTGCTTTTGACAAAATACTTTTCTTCTCGTTCTCAGAAAATGAAGATGATCTTACCAACTCGCCTGGCACTGCTTCTCCCAATGGAAATGGGTAATCTGAGCCTTGTACGACTTTATCTGCTCCAATTAAATCAATGATGTATTGCAACATTTTATGATCACAAACGTGTGAATCAACCCAAAATTTTCCTAAGTATTTTTTAGGATTAAATTCATTATCAATTGCAACTAAATCAGGACGACATTCCCAGCCATGTTCAATCCGACTGATGGTTGGCAAAAACGAACCTCCGCCATGCGCAAAGCATACTTTAAGGTTTGGATATTTTTCGAAGATGCCGCCAAATATCATCGAACAAATCGCACGACTTATTTCTGCGGGCATACCAACCAACCAAGGCAACCAATATTTAGCCATGTGCTCTTGCCCCATCATTTGCCAAGGATGAACTAAAATGGCAGCATTTAATTTTTCACAAGCTGCCCATAAATCATGAAATTGTGGTTCACCTAAATTTATATTGTTAACATTACTTCCTATCTGAATGCCTTTAAAACCAAGCTTCATGCAACGATTTAATTCTTGAACTGCCAGTTTAGTATCTTGCATGGGCACAGTTGCTAACCCAATAAATTTATCAGAATATTGATTAACGGTGTTAGCAATATCATCATTTAAAAATTGGGAGATTTCCAAGCCGTCATTTGGTTTTGCGTCATAGCTAAACATCACTGGGATGGTACAAATAACCTGAACATCAATTTGGTGTTTTGCCATATCTTTAATACGAACTTCTGGATTCCAACAGTTTTCCAAAATTTCCCTGAAACGATTTTCACCTTGCACCATCCATGCACGGCCAGCTTTGTGATGATCTAATTGAATGAAATTTCCATATCCAAATTTTTTTGTAAAATCAGGAATTTGTTTTGGAATGATATGTGTATGTGTATCGATTGTGAACATGATGTTTTAATTAAAGAAGTATGATTGATGAATTGAATACAAATAAACGAATCTGTGCATGTAGTTATTTTTGAAAAACTTCTCGAGGGCGCTCGATGAGACAATAAAATATTTTTCAATTTTCGAGCGCCGTTGAGAACGAGTTAGTGCTTATTTTTCTTCATTACTCATTAATTCTTTAATATACTTAACTGGAGCACTGCCATAGCTTAAGAATTTTTCATGAAATTTTTTCAGATTAAAATCTGCCCCTTCTTTATGTTTTAAATGTTCTCTGAAATCATAAATTTCAGTAAAGCCTGTAAAATAAGAACACAATTGCACTTGTGTAACAGACACACGTTTCCATTTTCCTTCTGCTTCAGCAGTTTGTTGAAAGGCTTCGTCAACCAATAAATGTATTGCGTCTTCTTTGCTTAAATTATTTGCATGTACTCCGTAATCTAAAATGGTGTTGCATGTGCTTCGTAAATTCCATTTGTAATACATCAACCACATTTCTTTTTCGTTTTTTCCGTATCCATTTTCTAACATCATGCGTTCAGTATAAACAGCCCAACCCTCCACCATAGCGCCATTTCCAAAAATGGCTTTAATAATACTTGGTGATTGATTAGAATAAACCAGTTGGGTATAATGCCCTGGAATTGCTTCATGGATATTTAAAATTTGTAAGATGTAAAAGTTGTATTCTCTTAAGTAACTTTCAATACGCGTTTTATCCCAACCTGCAAAACTTCCAACATTATAATAAGTATTTCCGTTTTTGTCATAAGGGCCAGGCGACGAAATAGAAGCGCCTGCAACTCCTGCCATGTATGCAGGCTCTTTGCGCACTACTAAAGGTTTTGAAGGGTCGATGTAAATTAAATCTTTTTCTTTAATGAAATTAACCAATCTTGGAATTTGATGTTCAATTTCTGTTTGGAAAGAATCTGCTTGCACATGCTTCACTGAAATGACATCAATCAATTGCTTAATAGCAATCAGTTTGTCTTCCGGAATTTTTTTATTTTTTAAATACTTTGGCCATAACTCTTTTGTGATATCAAACATTTGGGAATGCAATTCTTTTTTATGAGCTAATGCTTTTTCATAGATTTGATCAGCGCTGTAACTCGATTGAATATCATGTTCAAATTTTTTAGCGTATAATTCCTTTCCCAAACGAAAACTTCTAGGCGTATCATTCTTCAATTCTTTTAGCCATTTTGCGAAATCATTTATGGCAGATATTGCTTCACCAGCCCTAGCCATAATCTTTTCTTTTTGTTTAGCATCCAATTTTGATTTGTTTAATGCGTCTTTTAAATCCGCATCAAACGTTGAAATTCCACCAAGATTTTGGTCGATGGCTAATTGTAAATGTTCAAGCGTTGGATTTTTAATTTGCTGTTTAGCTGTTTCATAATAAGCTTTTATGTTATTCATTCGCAAATAAAAATTGTGTAAACGGGTGTCTAAGGAATCATAATTATTGGCGAGCATTTCTGCAAATCCACCACAAACGTTATATTCGGAAGGATTCCATTCATAGGATTTATATTGATTAACATACCACTGTGCAGAATTTAAATATCCTTCTATGAGGTGATAATCTGTTTTATTATTATCGGATAACGCATTTAAATCAAAGACTTTCAGAGAATCTAAATTGGATTTATTAAATGCTAACTCCTTATTTCTTTGTTCTTGATTAGGGATTGTTAAAATGCTATCATAGTTGTGAAAACCTTGTCCGCTTGCCCAGCCTGGGTATAACTTCCATAAATGCAATACAAAACGTTCTTTGTAAGCATCAAACGTTGCATCTTGATTTTGAACTGTTATTTCTGATTTTTTTTCTAAACTGCAAGCAACAAAAATTGCAAGTGATAGGATTGTGATTAGTTTTTTCATGTTTACTTTTTTAATTTTTATTTATACAGCATTTTTTGTATTTCAATCCGCTTCCGCAAATACAAGGGTCATTTCTGTTTATTTTGTTTGAAACATCTTGTTCTATTTGTCTCAAAGGTTTATAATCTCCTCGTCCTCGTTTGCAACGAGGATGTTTTAAAAAGCGGTTGTAACGCTTAATTCACTTTGCAAGAAACCACTTGCAAAGTAGATTAAAAAATACGAATGCTTTTGGTCTCCAATTTTATAACTATCTCCGCTAATCAAAACAAATATAATTATTTATGGTGTGCGTTGCAAAAGCACTTATAAAACGTCCTCGTTTCAAAAGATGACGAATCAGTTTTTCAGCAAAACCATTGCTATCATTGTAAAAATGGATTAAAATAAGTGGGTCGTCGCAAAATTTTGAGAGTAAGCCTATTTATGCAATCAAGTCACTTCCTATCAACCAATTTTTTAAAATTAAAAAAGATTCTATCCATCACCGATATGTTTTTGGTGATGATATCAGCCTTCCCTTTCATTTGCTCTTTATAAGTAAGGGTTTTGTGATAAGAAGTTTCTAATCCATTTATTAAACTGACATCAATGGCATAGGTATCTTTGTTTGGCACTTCGGAAATATTGGTAACAATGCCTTGCAACATACCGTTTTCGTTATAAGGATAATTATCTAATTTAATATTGACGGTTTGCTTAAGAGATAATTTACCTGTATTG
>JBKDJY010000032.1:0-20633 GCA_046345275.1 Bacteroidota bacterium | reverse complement strand
GACCTATATAAAGCTGTTTTTAGCCTCAATTCTTTTTAAAACCAGTCAAAGTAAATCAAAAATCAGCATGGCTTAAAACCAATTTATAAGCTTTTAATTAGGCGAATTTGTATTGAAAATGGAGTTTTTTCACAACCTGACGTTTTGCAGCTTGGCGAAGGTGACGGTTTTCACCACAAATGTTTAAGCGGAGAACCAAATTTTGATTAACCACAAATGTGTCTGCGGAGCACTGAACCGCCACTTTTGCCAAACCCGTGTTATGCCTTCGCCCTTCTTTTTCTGTCTCCTGTTTTGTTGCCATTATATGTTGATTTTATCTTGCGTTGGCTTATTCCGTCTTTATAAATCGTCCCAGTTGATTTTCTGTCTTAAGAATATAAAGTCCAGTTGGCAAGTCTGAAATATTTATTTGGGTTGTTGCTTGGCTACTCTGTTTAACCAATTGTCCTGTTGAACTATAAATTTGAAAGCCTTTTTTGCAGTCAAAATTGATAATTGTATTTGCAGGGTTAGGAAAAATTGAAACAGTACCTTGATTTGGATGTTCAGTTACACTCAATACTATATGATTGAAGTCATTAGAAAAAATCTCACAGCCTTCTTCAGAAGTATATTTAACCGAATAATTGCCGCTTTGCGTTGGGGTGATAAATTGACTTGTTTCCCCTATCATTAGGGTGTCATTTAAATACCATTGATTACCGTTTTGATAGCTTGATTGCAATTGGTTGCTGTTAAGTGATATTGTCGGTTGCTGTAATTTTATTGGTATAATTTGCTCCACGAGATTTCTTAATTGAGTATGAGTTGGTTGAATAGTGCCTAATGATTTTCGTACAAAAAATACGCAGGCAATATTTCTGCAACGATCAATCCAAGGTGTAAATCCAAAAGCACCTTGACTACCGTATTGTGTTGTTTCACCATTGGTTTCTTGTTCAACCCAAACGCCATAACCGTATCTCAGATTCTGTCTCAGAGGGTCGGTTGAGTATGGAGTGCCAATTAAAGGGACGCCATTGGTTTGGTCACTCTGCATCATTTTTACTGAAAGTGAATCAATTACTTGTGTGTTGTTAATGCTGCCATAATGTAGCAACATGATTAGTAGTTTAGAAAAGTCAGGCATTGTTGTACCTACACCACCTGCAATTCTGAAGTTTGTTGTGGCTCCTAAACCTATATAGTCAGTATTTGTCATTCCTAAAGGTATCGCAATTTTTTGCTGAAAAAGGCTATCCCATCTCATTCCTGTTGCAACTTCTGCCATTCTGCCTGCCACATGCATGCCTACACCACCATATTGAAATGCAGTTCCAGGAGCAAAGGATGTCATAGGAGTATTGAATCCAATACTATCAACTGCTTGTTGTAACGTGTAGCTATTGTCTGAGATATAGGGAGATTGTCCGGGTAATCCGGAGGTATGGTTCATCAATTGATGAAGTGTAATGATGGGTTTGCCACTGAAGCTTGGAAGATAATTTTGAACGGTATCGTTTGGAGATAGGTACCCTTCTTCAATAAGTTTCATGATTAATGCCATAGATGGCATTTTTGAACCCGAAGCAATTGGCTGATAAGTTGTGTTATTCCAGCTACCCCAATATTGTTGGTAAATTACGCTGTCACCCCGAACAATCATAAAACCACAATTTTGTCCTGCCTGACCGATAACACTTATACTGTCCGTAATCAATTGTGTTATTGGAATAAAATTGAACTGGGCTTTTAAGTTGCTACTTAGCAGAGCTATAAAGCAAAAGATTATTATTTTTTTCATTTGTCTATTTGTTTAAAATTTACATTCGTTTTGATTCATAAAATTGTCAAAGGTTTAATTTAATTGTCATTTTTTTCTTGTCTTGTCGTCTTTTTAGGGTGAGGCATAACGGTTTGCAGCTAAAAGAAGTGGCGGTTTTGGAATACTAAACTGTCTAAACGCACCATGTTTATTAAACGCACAACTGTTTATATTCGCACTTCCACCGTCATTTTTTTTAGGTGCTGTTACCACCAGTGCTTTGTTCTCTGTCCGTGCGGTTGGGTAGGCATACTTATTTGTAAGCTTTGGTTGTGTGCTTGCTTGCGGGGCTTGCAAATGTGTATGACTGCGAAGTGTCGGCATTTTTTATATTGAACTTGAATAAGGTAAAGATTTTATATAGGTCTCCATGTATTCAAAGTCGGGCTGCCCCTTTTTTGCTGGTAATTTTATTTTCAATTTTTGCAGTCTGTCTGTCCCCATTTTGCGACTATAATTAAACTTAAATTTTTCGAGTTTTAAAACAGCAGTCAAAAACAATCCAATATATTTATTAAGGTCAAACTTTGGAGTAAGAATTCTAACGTCAACAGGTGTAGCTAAATAATCAGATGGCTGATAAAAAAAGAAACCGACCGAACCACCTCTGTTAGCTGTTATTGTGTTAGCACTATTTGTCGGGTACTCCTCTACATATTCAAACACGCCATTATTTTTTTCAGTCGATGAAATGTATGGTGTTTTTCCGCCAATGGTTAGGTCATTAATTAATTTGTCTGAACTTGCCGAAATGTCAAATAAAGATGTAAGTTCAAATGTTTGCCATTTTTTAGTGTCTAAGGGGATTTTATTTTTTATGATACTGCTTTCATTCTCCTTTAAAATATCACCAAAACGAGTCTTTTTTAAACTTGCAGGCATTTTATCTGGAACTAATAAACTGTTTAGCGTTTTATTAGCTTCTCTTCCGTGCGATGAATACCTATATCGATTCGATTCTATGATTTTGCAATAAAAAATCTTTTCTTCAAATGACATTTCATTTTTCGGTGTTAAAACCTTTATGTTCTGAGCAGTGTAAAATTTGTCCTGCTGAACAAATGAACTTAATAAATAGGTTCCTCCAAGAGTTACGGTTATTAAGCCCGATGGAAAAGGATCAACATCTTTATATGAATGGACTTTACATGTAACACCTAAATTTTGACTGCTTCTTGAAACGAAATTTATAGTACTATCCTCATCTGATTCAAGTTTATTCAAATCGAATTGGTTACCGTACTGGATTTTAAATATTTTATCTAACGGGACTAAGTTCATGAGTTTAAAACATTAAATGCCACATATTTTTTTATTTCATTTATGAAAACATCATCTGAAACTTTACTGTAATCAGTTTCCATATATGCCTCTGCACACCATTCATCTTCTGCTGTAACAAATTTATTTATGCTGAAACCAGCTTCCGCTTTTCTATTTAAATAATATGTTATCCATTTTTCTTTTATGTCCTTCCATTTACCAAAAGCATCATACCTTCCTTGTACTTTTCTTTTCACAAAACCATCTTCTTTGTAATAGCCAAAATAAGTTTCCTTATTTTTCGGATGTGGTTTATGTGCTGTAAAAATCATAATACAAGAAATAACTCCAACTTTTGAATTTATAAAAAGTTCATTTGGCATTGACAGCACTGCTTCTAATGTGTGAAGCTCCAATAGTTTTTTCTTAAATTCAAGTACTTTTCCGCTTTGCGCCATTGCACTTTGCATTGGGACAATAGCAACACACCTTGCACCATCAACAAGGCATTCAAGGTTGTTTAAAATAAATTCGATTTCGTCTGTATCAACTTTTTTATCAGATTTGTATGGAGGATTTAAAAAACCAACTGTTGGTTTTCTTTCTTTTATTTGTTCCATTATATCTTCATCAAAGCAACTTCCATTAATAATATTGGTTTTGCCATCTTGATGGATGTACATATTAGAAACAGCTAATGCAAAAATGTGAGATTGATATTCAACACCTAAAAGGTGAGAGGATTTTATTTGCTTGATTTTCTTTTGGTCTCCTTTTGCATCTTCAATCATTTTTTTCATTGCTGAAATTAAAAAACCACCAGTGCCTGTACAATTATCAAAAGCAATTGAGTTTTTATTTACTTGTGCAAGTTCTGCAAATAGTTCAGTTATATGAGGTGGAGTTAAAACTATACCTAATCCTTTATCACTATTTGCGTAACGTAAAAATTCAATATACAACTGCCCTAGAACATCGAAGTATTCATGTGTCTTAATAAATTGATTAATATTTTGATCAATTTCATCAATTAGTTCTTTTAACGCTTTTGGTATTGTCGATAAAGTTTTATCGGTTTTAATAAATGAGAACTGAATATTTAAATTTTCTAGTTTGCTACCTGTAATATTTGCTGTTTCTAATTCATTTGAAACTGTTTGTACCAATGCATTTGCTAAATTTTTGGGTGAATTATGTGAAGCATAAGAACTTTTAAAAGCTTGGTTCTCTAAAGAAATTAAAATACTACTTATTAATAATGCTCTTTGACTTTCTGGTATTTTGTAGGTATGAAGTTTATCGTTTAACTCTTTTGTAAATTCAAGAAGTGTATCGTAGTCCTGTCTAAATTTTTCAGGACTTTTTAGATAACCATTTAAGTAATCTTCTGCTGATAAAAGTTTGTCGCCAAATATCTCTGTCGCTTTTCTTTGATTTTTTAGCTGAAGGAAGTGAGAAACCTTAAGTTGTTGTTTCGTTTCACCACTTATTGCAATTGCGAGAACATCGAAGTCTTTAGATAAATACGAAGCATAAAGTAAAGCGCCATCAACTGCGAATTCTGAAAACTTGTCTCTATTCGGGCTTTCGTGTTTGGTAATATGCGCTTTGCATTCAACAACTATCAATAAGTCTGAATTTGAATTATATGTAATTAAAAATTCAGGTTTCCCTTTTCCGTTACCTTTTTTCGAGGCGGTTTTAAGTAGTTTATCTATTTTGGCGTTATCAGAAGCTTGTTCTTCTATATGAATTATATCGCTAAACTTCTCAAAATGAGAACGCACAATTTTTTCGGTTTTTCTCTCGTTTGCCATTTTATAAGTTTAAGCTTGCTTGCTTTGTTTTTACTGATTTATAATATTTTGCTTTTTCTTCTGCTAGTTGAAAAACAGTGTCAGGGCATTTATATTTAAAACAATCTTCCGCAAATTTTTCACTGAAATATTGTTTCTTTATGTCTGCAACATCAATTTTAAGAGCCTTTGCAAGCAACTGCAATTTGCTTTCCTTCAATTCCTTTTTCCCGTTTTCAACTTTACTCAACCCTCCGCTGTCCAGTCCTATTTTAGCTGCAAGTTCTGTTTGGTTTAGCCCTTTTTCAGTTCTAAGTCGTCTAATGTAATCTCCGAAACTTTCCATTTTTAACCTTGTCAATTTTAACTTGGTGATTTTTGACAAATATAAATATTATTCTGAATATTATGTCGTGCGGTGGAAAAATTTTAGCTCTTTTGGTTGCGAAGCGGTCGCCCGTGCGATGGGGCAACTAAATGTGCTAAAATGTGCGGTTGGTGTCCGTCTTTAGCATTGGTGGTAACGTTTTCGCGGTTTGCTTTCGGCCGTTATTGGAACCGTTGTCTACCGAAATGTTAGTTTAAAGATACAATGTTGCTATGCAATTGCAAAGCAAAAATTAAAAAATTGTCTGCCGCTTTTGCAATTGCTCTGATGTCTGCAAGGCTGGAGCAAACCGTGTGTTAGGTGCTGTGCTTTTGTCCATTGTGTCAAGTCTATTTATCTTCTTGCTCTTTTGTCGTCAGGAATATTAATAACACCTGAACCGTCCACTAAATATTTACCGTCTTGGTCAACAACTTTTAGAGTTAGAATAAAGTCTGCCCAGTCTTTGCCTTTAACTGTCAGGATGCCCGCAGCAGTGTCCGCAGCAGCTACTACGAAACCTTTGTCAGGAAAATCTTGTGAGTCAAAGATTGGGTCAAAACCTAAACCTAACTCGGGATCGTCCTTGCGAGCTTTGTTAATTAGGTCGTAATATGCATTTTTAAAGTTGTCGGTCAGCAAAGGATGATTTCTAACCCAGTTCGTGTCATTGGTTTGTGCAGAAGTCGAATTACAAAAGTCAACGTAGTCATTAATAAAATTTAAAGCTACGTTGAAGTCGGGAGTCGCTGGTGTTTTAGCAGTACTTGTCGAGGCAGGTGTATTTGTGTCTGTATGCGTAGAGCATGAAAGAAACACAATTGTCGTGAAAGTTAATATTAATGTCCTCATTGTTGTTGTTGTCGTAGCATTGCACCTAACGTTTTCCAAGCAGGCGCAGGCGGCTTTATGAAAATTCATCTGTCTACCCGCACCAAACTTACATACGAAGATACATGTTTTTTAGCGGAGGCAAAAACAAAAACTGTCCGCCCGAAAGGGTGACCATAAGTAGCCGAAGCCCTTATACGTCCCGCCGCTTGCGCTTGCTTGGTGTTATAGCTTGCCAGCCGCACACAGTTTATTATTGCGTCACACTTAATTTTTGTTCTTGTCCGCTTTTGTCTTTTACTATAATGTTGTACATACCTTTTTTTAAAGAAAGAGCTTTTTTGTCTGAAACATTTTTTAACTCAATTACGTCATAAGGAATAGGCATGTCTTCAGATTTTTTGACATCAATATTTTCGTCAGCCAAATAAGCCAAAACTAAACAAGGAAATGTAACTTTTATTTTTTCGATAAAATATGGTTTTCGTCCGCCATCGAACATCCATTGCGGTCTTCCATTTTGCCAGACCGTTCGAGGATGGTATACTCTGGCGTCATAGTCTTTGTGTTCTGGTAAGCCGTTAAAAACATGTCCGCTTGAGTCAACAAAGACGGCATAGTAGTCGAGATTTATTATTTTAAAAAGAGGGTTGTCAAATTCAGTTGAAGCATGTTCCGTAAAGCGAGTTTGGTCAATCGTGAAAGGATTAATGCCTGTGTATTCAATAAGTCGGCCTGCCATACATTTACCCCAACCACGATAGGGTGTTTCAACTAAATGATCAAAACCGCAATGAATTAAAATTTTCGCTTTCGGATCTTTGTCGAGAATTTTCTTAATATTTTGTGCCTGGGCAATTTCGCGTAAATTGATACCTGCGGAGTCAGTCTCTTGTCGCGTTGATTCATAAGAGAAAACTTTGTAACCAATTCTTAAAGCTTCGCGAATCATGTTACCGTAACAGGGTTCTTGTGTATAATAACCAGATTTTAGTAAAGGATATTTTCTTTTATTTAAAAGCGTGTCCCAATTCCAAATTGATTCAGCGCCAAAATATCGGAAACCTTGGTTATAAAGCTCTTCGAGTATTGAAGTTGTAAAAACTCTGTGATAGGGTTGCTGATGTGCTTCATTTAGGATAATTATTTGTTCTGTTTTCGCTTTGTCTTGGATAAAAATATTGGCGTCGACAGGTTTGTATTTTGAGAAGTTGTCTATGTATGATTGCGGAATAGAAGGAGATTTTCGTTCGTCTCGGTCCCAAATTTCAAGAGCTTTTTGATATTCACCAATGAAAGATAAGTCCCAAGACGCTTTGAAATTTAAAGTGTCCTTTGCAAGTTTATCCAAAATGTCTTGCGAGAATTTATACTTTGGATCGAAAGGGTCTTGTCCGAATGTCGTCGAAAATGAAAGCAAAAGATATATTGTCTGCCTTAATGTTTTTTTCATTTTGATGTCTGTCCGGTTGGTTAGCTATAACGTTTGGCAAGCTTGCGCAGTGCGGCTAATGAAACACTGTCTGCCGAAACGTTTTTTTAAAGATATGTGTTTTTTAGTCTTTTGCAAAATGAAATGTCAGTACGCGAAGCGACCTTGAATTTGCAAAAGCCTTGCACGTCCGCCCGCATTGCGCCATGGCTTGCTGTTACCAGCCGTATTTTGTCATTCGTTTTGCAAGAAAAAGTGTATTGCACTTAATGCATTTATGCAGTGATTGTCCCAATGTTTGTCAAAGTCGAATTTAAATTGCCACAAAGCATTTTCTTTACAGTCTTTTTTATTAAGATTATAAGTTAATATTGAAATTTTTATGTCTTTATAAATATCTTGTAAGTCGTCAACAAGGTCGCCGCAGACAGGCTCTTTCTCATTTTCGAGAGTAGGGTCGAATACATGCCAATAATATCTCGTTTCTCCAAGTCTGTCTGTAATGAATGAAACCGTTTTATTGAATTGGTCTGTATTAATTTTTTCGTCGTAATCAATGTTTGTCTGAAGGTCGACCCATGGAAGAGCTAATGCGCTGCTATATAGAAATAATAAATTTTGTCTAGAATTTTTTAAGAAATCCAGATTGTCTTTAGATTGATACTTCTCAATAAATTCACAAAAGTCAACAGAAATTTTATAGAAGTCGGAAAACTCTTTCGTCTTTATAAGATTGTCAATGCTATATTGTTGTTCCATTGTCGCTGTCTTAATATGGCTGGTAACGTTTTCGCGCTAAGCAACGGTTTGATTTGAAACCGTGTCTTGCCGAAATGGTATTAACAAAGATAACTGCTTATTGGACTTTTGCAAAGCGAAATAATTGTCTTTCGCGGAGCGACCGCTTTTGCAAAAGCTTTGTTGTCTGCCAAACTGTTTGCTTAGCGTGTGTTATGTTTCAGTGCGCCCTACTTAGTTTACACACAGGTACGTGTCCGCATATTTTTTTATGGGTTTAGTTGGTCTGTCTGCCGAATGTTTTGTTTGAAACACAGTTTTTAGTTTTTACTGTGCGATAGGGAGGCAATTTGAAAAATTGCTTGTTCTAATAGCACCCACAGGCGGGGAGGAAATTTTGCAAGCTTATTTGGCGCAAACTAAAATTATTGCCTTTGAAAATAATCGACCAAATGTGCTTGCAAAATGTGCGGTGGCTTGTACACAGTTCAGCACACCTAGGTCTATACACACAGGTCAGCAAATTGTGGCGGCTTAGTGGTCTATGCGGTTAGGTCGACATACATTTAGTTGTAAAGCGATGAGTTATGAAATGTAAGCGGCTTGTTTTACTTTCTAAGCGGTTAGTTCTATAGTTTCACTTACGTCATTTGTCTTGAAAGCGGCAAGAACTATTTTGAGAGCGGCGAGTTCAATTGTCTAAGCGGCTCCATTTACTTTTACAGCGGTGAGTTCTGAAAGTTAAGCGGCTTCAACTATTTTGTAAGCGGTGAAAATTACTTTTAGGGAAACGAGTTTTATAAAACGAGCGGTTTATTTATTGGCAAATAAAAAGGGAGTCAAATTTTGACTCCCTTAATATTTTTTAATTATTAATCTGTTTTATGATTATCGACTATGGAATAGCTTTACATAAGGCTTCCAACATATTCGACTACTTGTGGTATTGATTCATAAACACCTTTAGCAGCTAATGACGCGGTTACTTTACCCAACCATCCCATAATTTTACTTTTTCTTTCTGGATTACCTTGCGGAGTTACTTTGTCAATCACTGTCAATTCTTGAAGTGCACTATCATCGACACCGTATTCTTTTAGTTTCTCAAGGTGTCCTTTATTTATGGTAAAGTTTATATCACCCTGTTTAATGTTATCGCCTGCTGCAACGTTCAATGGATTATTATTACCGTAAATATTATTTGTAATAATGTTCCCAACTTTTTTATCATTTTCTTCGTTCATAATATATTTGTTGTCTATTTCTGGAAATTGTTCCTCTAATTCTTGGAGTGTATCTATTAACTTTTGCTTAGTTAATTCAATTATATTTGATAATTGAACTTTACCAATAGTTCTTTTTCCGCTTCTTATTACACCTCCTTGAGCTTCAATATGTGTACTATATAATTCTCCAAGTAACTGTACCATGCCGCCTGGCAAATGAATACTACCTTTACCATCTTTCATTTGAGCAACGTTCTGCTCTATAATAGCTATCGGTTCAGTTGCTCTATGAAAATTTAATTTTTCCGCAAATTCCTTATTAGTCTCATCCAAAACAACAGGAAATGTATGTATTTTACCAAAAGGGAATTCCGCTGTTAATTGAATCTCTGACCAAATTTTCCTATATTTTGGTAGTAATACATCCTCAAACTCATAACCATTTAATTCCTTACTTAACCAACTTTTGAATATTTCATTCTTGATTTCATAAGCAATTAATTTCGCACGAGTCAATGCTTGCGAAACAGTAATTTTGTCAAATGCGATATCACGTATTAATTCTTTTATCATATTTTTAAGCTAACTTATAACTGATTTATATCATCTATTTTTTATCAGATGGAGGAGTGGTTGAGGGAATTTCAGATGGCTTTTGGGGTTTTTGAGGAAGTTCCATTGCTAGTTTAATAACAACACCATCGGTAGGCAACTGATTTTTTATTTTCTCTATTTTGCTCATTTTTTTATATTTATAAATATGAAGATTATTAAAAGGATTAAACCAAGGATTAAAGTAATTATTGAGGCTAAGTTTAAATACTTAATTGATTTTGATTCAATTCCAGTTTCATTGTAAGCATTCTTTATTGCTTTATTAAAACTTTGAACAGAAACGTAATGATTAATGGTAAAAAGTGCAATTGTAGTTGCTTCTAATAGCCAAGATAATAGCAATAACCAATTATGTTGTGAGGAAGATAGTAAAACAATTTTTTCAATAAAGGTTATTGAAATTCCCAAAATGCCTGACGAAACAAATAAAATCGCTTTATCAAATTGTTCTGAACTATATGTATAGCCCTTATATAATTGCTCTATGTGTTGTTCTGTGCTATCAGACATTAAATATTATCTAGTAATACGAAGATAATCCGATATAAGAGCGTTTTTTGTATTTCTTAATAACAATTAGAGTGATGTTTTAACAATCACATTACTCAATCTCAATCGTATCAATTTCTTTCATCAATCTATTTGTTTCCGATAAAGCCACGATTATTTTTTGATAATGTAAAATATCGTCAAATTCTAATTTTCTTTCTTTGCGGTCTTTTAACCATTTTTGAGCTGGCTGATAACCGCCAATATAAAAGTTCCATGCTACTTCGGGAACACTATTAAAATATTGAGTATCGTTAATGTATACTTTTCCGTCTTGATATTTCGGTTTAGTTACAACGTTATCTCCGTCAATTGGATATTGAGTAATGTATTTTTCAACTGCTGGACTTTCCAGTAAATGAACTTGTCTTATTTCTCCGCCTAATTTTACTAATTGCCAAAAGGTATTTGCATCCTTTGGATATGGAATACGAGGAAAATCAATTTTTAAAAACTCTTTGTATTTTTCTCTATAAGTTGGTGAATGTAAAACGGCATAGATGTAATCTAAAATATCGATTGGCGCAAAAGTATCTTTGGTTTTTTCTTTTTCGTTGATAAAAGTTAAAGCTAATTTTTTACTTATTTGCTTTATGATTTCTTCATTTAGATTTGGTATTCTTTCTTTTTTTAATTCAAAGGATTGTTGTTGCTTTATTTCAGGATAAATATATAACGGAAAAAGTACACCACCACCTCTGTAATATAAATTAAAGTCTGTAATCGAATCAGTAATAAAAGATAAGTTCCACATCATTGACCCAACTACTTGACCTTGTCTGCCAATTACTAATCCGATATTTTTACCATTAATAAAATGTTGCATCACCTTCTCTCTTGCTCTTTCTACAATTTTTGGATCATAGTAAACAAGCTTATTGTCAAAAGGTCTGTACGTTATTTTTTTTATAGCATTTTTATTAACTTCAATTGAAAAGTTTTCTGAAATACTATTAAATAATTCTTCTTGTGTGTCTTTTATTAATATTGTGTCTTTTGCAGTTACAATTCCAACGTTATTTATTTTGAATAACTCATTTACTGAAAATCCTTTGTCGTATACTTTTTGTTCATCAAAATCTTTACTAACAAAAAAATAATTTGGAGAAACATTTGGAAGCTCTTTATATCCTACAGTTTTTAATGTATTTTCCGAAAGAAAATCATATTTCATTTCTCTTTTTCCGAATAAATCATAATGGAAAATCTTCCCTAATTCATTTTCTTTTTTCTTCCCTGTTTTTACAAATAAATTTATAGAAACACCCTGCATAATATCAAAGACATTTACATCAGGACTTCCATCGAGTGCAGTTTCTTTTTTCTTACTATTTCCGTGTAAATCTATTGTGTAAATTTTATCATACGTTTTAAGTAAGTTCCAACGCATTCCTCTAAACGTTGGATTGTCTAAAAAGCCATGAGGATTAATAAAAGCCAAAACACCTGTTCCGTTTTTCTCAATAAAATGTTGACCATAGCGAAGGAATTTAACGTAGTCATCATTAATCCACTTTGGATTTTTTTCTTTTAATTTTTCTTTACCTCCTGGTTCTTTTTTGTAATCCTCCATTAGGTTCATAATCCATTCGCCCTTATTTGCACTTTCTCCGCTATAAGGTGGATTTCCAATAATACACATAACAGGTGTATCTCGTTTAATTTGATTCGCTTCGTTCGCTTCAGAGCTTAACCAATTTGCAAATAAGGTTCCTGTATCGGGATGACTTTCTTCTAAACTGTTTGTTAAGTAAATTCGTAACCGTTGTTCTTTAGTTGGTTTATAGCCAGTTTCAGTAAATAATAAATCTAATTGTAAATGAGCCATAGCGTAACTCGCCATTAATAACTCAAATCCATTTAAGCGAGGTAATAAATGTGTTTCAATATAATTACTCCAAATACCTTGTTGTCCTTCAAATTTCTTATGAACGTGTTTTACTACTTCTGCTAGGAATGTTCCTGTTCCAGTTGCGGGGTCAAGTATCTGAACTTTGTGTACTTCTTGTTCAACTTGCTTACCTTGTAAGTTTACTTTAATTTTTGTTTTACTGGTATCTGCTAAACCTTGTGGTAAATCAAATTCTGTTTTTAAAATATCGTCTACCGCGCGTACAATAAAATTTACAACTGGTGCAGGCGTGTACCAAACGCCACGAGCCTTACGTAATTTCGGGTCGTACTCACTCAAAAAAGTTTCATAAAAATGGATGATTGGGTCTTCCATTTTTGTCGTCTTGCCATAGTTTTTTAAAATTTCGGCTACGTTACAAGCTAAAAATATTTCTACTAAACTATCTACAATCCATTTAATTCGGTCGTCAATATCAGGACCCGCAATGTATCCAAATAATTTTCTTAAGAATGGATTTGATTTTGGTATTAATTCAGATGCCTCTTGTCTGCTAAAAGTTGGCAATGTTGGGTCGTGTAAACGAGCCGCAAACATTCCATAAGCAATTGTTTGAGCGTAAACATCTGCAAAACCTTTTGGTGTAATATCGTGAATTAGTATTTCCTTAAAGGCATTCATTTGATCTTTAAGTGTACTGTCTTCTTGATTTGTTTCATCACTTGTTAAAGCCTTTTCAATTACTTCTGAAAGTAAACGGGCTTTACCCGCCATCATTTCAGCTAATTTTTTTGAACTTTTAATTGATTGGCTAATATGAGTACAAAAATCTTTTAATAGATTTTCGAAAGATGAAAAGTTGTTTGGTAATGCAACAATTTTTCCGTTTTGAATTTCGGCTATGGCAATTTTAGTTATAAATTGGCCTTCACGATACAAATGAAAATCAATGTAATCGGTAAAAATTAAATTATTAAGCGAAGCTTTGTAACGGTCGAATTGTTCTTTATTTCCTGTTTTTTTGTTTCCTTCTAAATCTTTATCGCCAACATCTTTGGCTTCAATAAATCCAACTGGAATATCTTTTTTAGTCAAGATATAATCGGGTGCACCGCACGACTGTCTTTTTGGTTCGTTGGTTGCAGCAATATCTTTTACAATTGATTCAATTAATTGTTTTAGGTCGCCACGATACGTGTGTTCTGTTGCGTTACCTCTTTTAAAAGCTGAATTAATATTGTCAATGTATTGCTGTACTGTCATAAAAGGAAATAGAAAATAAAAATAGTCACTAAAGTTTAAATATAAGAAGATTAAAACAAATAAAAAACCTTACGCCTGTGGCTACTGCGCCTTTGCCTGAGCGGACGCGAGATGCGCAAAGAGTGCGAAGCACACCTATTTGTTTTGGGCAGGAATTTAGCTTATTTGGTTTTTTGCCTGCCTTTTGCAAAAAAAACAAATGTGCTAAATTAGGGATAGCCAAAACGGGTTTTCAAAACCCGAAAAAGAGGGGAGGGAAGTAAAAACTAAAAACCGTTTCAAGTTCCCTAAACTGTTTCTATGAAACCCTGTTCTTGTCGGCACGTACCTTTTTAGAAACCGAAAAGCTTGTTGTCTACCGTAAAATTGTCTTTGGAATTGTCACCGGGCGCATTGAACATAACGTATGGTGCTATACGCTCGTTTTAATGACGTATAGCACGTGTTATAACCAGTGCGGATAATTAACGATAAAACTAAATATAATGGCAGGATTAGCAAAAATTTGTAAAATGTATGGCTCAATGGAAGCGAGTGATGCAAATGGTAAAAAAGTAACTTGGCTTTGGGATTACGTAAACGATAAACCAAGACTGAAAACAGAAATGACCAAAGAGGAAATAATGGCAAGTGAAAAAGCCAAGTGGATGGGTGTAAGATCTCAATTAGATGCAGAAAAGTAGCATTGGTTATAACGTTTTGCAGCTACACGCTGTGAGCGTTGGAATGAGGGAGGGGAAATAGCGTGTATGTGCTGTTAGCAGTAGGTTTTATTACGAATTATTAACTTAAAAACAAATATAAAAATGACACAAGAACAATGGGAATACGAAGCTGGATATGCAGCACAAGCCGAAGCAGAATATCAGGCTGAAATGGAATACTATGCTTACTTAGATAAGCTAATTGAAGATAAGCAATATCAATTACACGCTGTCGAAATAGCTTTAGATATGCTTAATTCAAAAGAGTTTACCAATAGTGGTATGTTGCCTAAAGATTGGTTAGATTCAGAAAGAAAACGTCTGGCAGTCAAAAGTCTAAATGATAGCACAAAGTCTGTTTAAACTTACTGCTAACGTTGAAGCATTGTAGCAGGTGGGGCATTATTGCACGTCTGCCCAATGTAGAACTACTGTTAAATTGGAAAACTGAACTTGAATTACTTTCGTCCGCCCCACTTGCTACAATGCAATGTTAGCGGTTCGGGCTTTTGTCAAACGAATAATTAAATTTGAAGAATGAAAAAACCATTATTTAATGAGATTGAACGGCAGATAATGCACGAAGATAAATCTCTATACGCAAGCAGAATGAAACTGCACATTGCCACCAAAAAATTTGAAAAAGCATTTATGAAAACATTTGTCGGTCGGTTTATTGAAAAGACTATCGATTGGTTGGCACGTCTGTTAGCCTGACTGCTAACTATTGGATAGACGTAACAAAAGTATATTAAAAACAATACAACTAATTAACAATGAAAGAATTAATCGAATCACAAAATGAAGACCTTTATCGACTAGAAAACAAAAATGATTTTAAATTAATTGTAATAATTTTTCTAATATCAATAATTTTACTTTTAACAATGTGTTTAGTACTGGTTAAAATTGACAGAGATAATTTAAAAACTAAAATCAAAACTTATGAAATTAAATAGACTACATGAAGACTATTATAGCTACGAATATGTTGAGCTATCAATCGAAGATATTCAGCAACAACGTATTTATTTAAAAAACTTAGAAAAGTATATTAAATCTTTAGAACCTGAAATTGATAAAACATTTTTATTAATCGAGAAAAATAATATTAAAAAAATGCTAAAAAAATATTCGTTATGACAGATTACATAGATAGATATTTAAAAAACAGCGACTTAAACTCATGGGAATTTTACCAGCCGCTATTTGACTTAATGGACAATGAACATAATCTTATTTTATTGGAAGGCGAAATGGACGAGATTATCCATATGGTTATAAAAATGCTAAAAAGTGAAGCAAAGGAATTATAAGAATTTACAACTACTTGCAATTGTGGCGGTCATGATAAAATTTTAATATGTTCAAATTGCAATAATTATTTATATTATAAAAAATAAATGGAAAATACAAGATTAATACAAGCAGAATGGAACAAGTACAACGGGTTGGTATTTGGATTTATTGGATATAACGATAGGCATTTATTTTCCATAAATTCAAGTTGGAAAAATTTTTTTATAATAAATTTTTTTTTTATTAAGTTCAAAATTTATGATACAACTACATAAAAAATGTCCCTTTTGCGATAGAGGAGATGTGTATTTAACAACAGAGAAATTTAAACATATACCAAAAGATAAGCCGTATACCTTAAAAGAGTGTGTAAATTAAAATCTTTTTAAAATAATAATATTATATTTGCGTATTAAATAAACAAAAATGAAATCAATAAACGAACAAAAACAAATACTTCAAGATATGGAACATTTAATAAATAAAATGAATGCAGAAATTGAACTGCTTAGAAACATTAACTACAGATATTATTTAATGCACGGAGATAAAATACAAAATGGTTTGGTGTCTATTCCTGAAAATATATCGTTTCATGTTTCAATAAAAAAAGATGGGGATGTTCAATGTGAAATGATTGACTGCAATAAAATAAATATTGAAAGTAATTATCAACGAATAAAAAATGAATTACGTAGGCTGTCATAACCACAGTCAAAAGTCTAAATGATAGTTGGTGCTTTATTTAGTGCCGAATTAACAGATAAAATTTAACTTGAAATATAAAACAAAATGACACAGAAAAAAGTTGCTACGAAGTCCAAAACTAAGGCATTGAATAAAGCACTTGTTAGTTTACAGTTGGTTTGCGATTATTGTAATGCTAAAAAAACAAAATTAGGTAAGTATGAATGTAAATGTGGAAAAGGAAACTTTTGGGTTGAGCAAACCAATTGAAACTTATGAATAGAAGAAAAATAAAAAAGGCAATAAAGAAAGTTAATGATTTTAAGTTTAGAAAAATAGCTTTAAGTTCATTAAAACTTATTCGCACTTGGGAAAAACTAAAACATAAAAATTCAAAATCGAACATGAGAATTTTAACGAATAATTTTTATAGGAATGGAGAATTTATTTAACTTACCTATAACGGCAAGGTGTTTACGCAGTGCAATTAATTAATGAAAACTTAAATTGAAAATATATGTTACAAGACCCTAATGTAGAAAGGTACGTTCAAGAAGCGATAAAACCTTTAATAAAAGAAATTGAAAAACAAGGAAAGTTAATTGAAATACTCAACGAAGCATTGCGTAAACACAATGTTAGTGGTCAGGTTTGCTCTTTCTATATGTCAGGAATGGACACAAGTGGTAAATGTAATAACTGTGGTAAAAATCAATGGGAGCATTGAGCAAACTTGCCACTAACGTTTTGCAGATTGCCGAAGGGCGCATTTAAACAGATACATATACTATGAAAGAAACAGATACAAATACCGATACAGCTACTTTTGAAAACGGAACAGCGCCTTTTGGCAATGTGCTGTTATACGCTGGGAAAATTTGCCCTTATTGTGGGGGCAAGACGGAGTATGTTGATAGTAGTTGTGTGTATGGTAGAAGCTATGGAATGATTTACATTTGTAAGCCGTGTGATGCCTATGTGGGTGTTCACAAAGGAACAGATAAAGCACTTGGAAGACTTGCTAATAATGACTTGCGATATTGGAAAAAAGAAGCACACGCAAAGTTTGACCCACTATGGCAAAAGAAAATGACGAAAGGATTTAGCAAGAAAGAAGCGAGGGGAAAGGCTTACAAATGGCTGAGTGAACAAATGGGATTACACATTGACTTGACCCACATAGGAATGATGGATGTTGAACAATGTAAACGTGTAGTAGAATTGTGCGGTGCGTGGGCATAAGGGCAAATTTTACTTGCGTATAACGTTACGATTATTTGCGTTCGGTGAGGGTTTAAACCACTGAACTTTATTTGAAAAACAAAACTTAAAGATATGCAGAAAGATAATTTGAAAAACGAACACCCCACTGACGCAAATAATGTGTTAGGTGAAGGGCTTTTTTGTGGGTTGCCTTGCCAAAATTGCAAACATAAAAATTCAGTAACAGTAGGTAATGGTTGGAATAGCACAAGATGTAGATTACAGCCACATAAAGATTTTTGGCAAATTAAAGCGGAGGATGATTTTGTCGGGTGCGGGTTTCAGCCTTTCACCTAACGGTCGAGGCTATGAGCAGTTGCCTTGTAAATACTGTTCAATTAACCAACAAACGCTGATAGGTAATTGCTTATAGCCTTTGTTATAAAACGTTTTTTGAGCGATGGCAGAAGAATTAAGAAAAGGTTACAGAATACCAACAATAGATGAGTTTGTTGATGGATTTGAATTTGAAGTATATTCTGAAGGATATTGGGAAGATAGTATTGAAGATTTTTGTGGATGGTATGAATATAAGTTTGGTTACAATAATTGGCGTGATATTGAAGAGATTGAACGTGAATTGAAACTTGGTAACATACAAGTGTGGTGTGGGTAGTAATGTTTTATAACGTTTGGCAGATATGCGCTCGTTTTAATGGCGCATAGGTGCTGTTAGCTGCTGTTTTTTTTCTGTTTGATTATCAGCACTTTAGAAAATAATTTGAAAATATCTTTGAAAAAGTTTGCACAATCAAAATAAGCGTTGTATATTTGCATCAACAAAAAAAAACAACTATGACAACTTTAAAAATAACAACAAATGCAACTGAAGCAGTAAAAACATTATTTACTTCTATTTTTGGTTATGCTCCAAATGAAATTAAAAATAATGGTAGTTTTTATTGGGCTGACCAAATTGGTTTTTCTCACTTTGGTAAATTTATTATTAAAAATGAACTTTATAATGGAAAATAATAACAACTTTATAGGCTACTCAAATGGAGTAGCCTATTATTTAAAAGACTATGACTTAATAAATAATATTGGACTATGTGAGGTTGATGGTTGGATTGGTTTTTATTGGTGCAAATTTGATTTTATAATAAATGAAAAAACATAAACAAGGTGGCAAGCGATTAGGCGCAGGTGCTAAACCTAAATACTCGGAACAAACTAAAACGGTTGCTTTTCGATGTCCATTGTCAAAAGTTGATGAACTTAAATTAGTTGTCAAGTCTAAACTTTCGGAGTGGTCGGTAAAATAGCAGCTAACGGTTGAGTATAAGCGTAGTGCTTATACAGAATTTAATTTGAAATACTAAAATTTAAAAATATATGAAAACTTTAATTGAAAAACTAAAAGCATTACGCTTATACTTTGTTAGCAGTAGGTTTGTTATCAAGGATTTGAATGAAGAACAATGGTATGTTCGCACGTATGAAGGACATAAACATCCGAATTTTGTTAGTTGTACTGGGTATGCAAAAAAGTACAAATGTAGATTAATAGCACAAATACGTGCGTGGCAGTTAGGTGAATGTGAGGTTCAAACTTACTGCTAACGAATAGCGGTTTGCGTTGTTGGCAGCCACGCACATCCGTTCAAATTAAGTACAAATGTTATTTGGCTGCCAATAATCGCTAAACCGCATGTTAGTGGCATTTCAATTTATTAATTATCATAGTGTTAAATTTAAAATCGAAGTAAAATGACAAATCAAATCAGCACCACTGTTTTAAAAACAAGACAAGTGCAAGAAACAACAAATTATGCAATGTTCAATTTTTTGAACGGAAACAGAACTCCCAATGAAGCGCACATAAAACGCTTAAAGGAAAGTATGAAAGTCAATTACCTTATTTCACCAATTTTAGTTAATGAAAAATTGCAGATTATCGACGGTCAGCATAGGTATAAAGCTGCAATGGAATTGCAATTGCCTATTTATTATTTAATTATTGAGGGTTACGGATTAAAAGAAGTTCAAATTTTAAACACAAATTCAGCAAATTGGAAACAAGAAGATTATTTGGACGCTTATTGTGATATGAAAATGCCTGAATATATTAAATTTAGAAACTTCATGCGAAAGTTTAAAGATTTTGGGATTTCTGCAAGTATAATAATGGCAACTGAATACATGAATTTTGGTTATACAGAAAAAACACTGGAAGGTGTAAAAGTTAAAATTAATACTTTCTCTCGTGGTGATTTTAAAATGCCGAATTTTGATAAATCGTGTGAAGTTGCCGACAAATTGATGATGATAAAACCTTACTACAATGGTTTTAATCGACCTACTTTTATTCGTGCAATGATTGGTTGTTTGAAAGTTGAAGGTTTTGTATTTGCTGAGTTTTTAACAAAATTAAAAAACGCTCCAACGATGCTACAACATTGCAATAATGTTTCACAATACAGATTATTGATTGAGGATATTTATAATCGCCGTAGAACTGAAAAATTAAGTTTAAGATTTTAATTTTTATCGTTAGTGGTGGTCAGTTTCGATTGCCACTAACGTTTCGCAGCTTGGCGAGGTGCAGGACTTTTAGCACCAAAGCCGATTAGAATTACTTAACTTAAAATTTAGCACAATATGTCAATAGAAAACGAAAAACCTGCATCTTGCCAAACTGCTGTTAGCTGCTGGGTGGCTTTCGACTGGAATAAAATTGAAACACGCCCAACCGAATATGGAAAATATTTGATATGCCGTAAAGATGGTAAGATACATTGGGAAACTTGGAACGGTAGCGGTTGGGCTTACAATCATAACGAGATTAGATTTTGGGCGGTCATCGTGCCACCTTGCAGCTAACTATTGGATAGACGTAACAAAAGTATATTAAAAATTATGAAACAATATGATTATAAAAAAGTTATAGGATTTACTCAATTACAAAAGAAAGCCTTTGAAACTTTAGAATCTTATGGTG
>JBKDJY010000031.1:0-10185 GCA_046345275.1 Bacteroidota bacterium | reverse complement strand
TGCAAATGCTGAATCTTTCAATTCCAAAATAAAAAATTTTAGAGCTAATTTAAGAGGTGTTACTGATGTGAAATTCTTCCTCTTTAGATTACAAAAATTATTCGCTTAACAATTACTCCCCAGAAAATTAACCTGACCCATTTTAACTTTTCAGTTTCGAACCATCTAAGTTAACAATAAAAAAAATATCTTTGCCGAGATTTATATGATTACTCTTTTTATAAAAATTAAGAATTCCAAATTAAGAATTTTTTATTTTCTTCAGACTTTCTTTCTTGCTTCATTCACATTATTAGCACAAACTAAAACAACTAAAATTTTCCCTAAACCTGAAGGTATAAAAAACATGTTGTTTTATGTTCAACGAACCATGAATACGAACACCATCATTTACGAGCTAAACCTGGATGCGAATCAAGAATTGAATATTGAAGAACCTATCAAAATATTTTGGAAATGTTATGCCAAAAAAGGAGAAATTGAACCTTTAAATTATATTCAAAGAAATTTTGCTTATGGACTCGAAGTAAAAATGATTGACCATGAAAAAAAATCATTTAGTTTTAATTTTGTTTCTTACAAAAAGCAAACCATTTATTTACTTAAATCAGTACTTGAAAATAAGTACTATGCTTATACTACCATCAACAGTAAATTAATGCTTTTGACGCATATTTTTATTCAAATTGAAGGAGGAAGTTTTTGGACTCCAAAAGTTAAATATATCGAAATTACAGGTAAAGATCCCGAAAAAAATATTGAAATAGTACAAAAGGTAATTCCTTAAAAATATATTTTAAGGTCGAGGAAACATTCCATCCAATAATAAATCACGAAATTTTCTTGGAAGTATTTTACTCAGCACTACCAAGAGATTCACATCTCCAGAAGGAATAATCAAATATTTTTTAGAGCCTTTTGCTTGTTTTAAAATTTTTATTGCAACGGTTTCTGTTTTCATCAATTTGCGTGGTGTTTCTTTTTTCATCCACGCAGGTGCATTTTTTACTTCCTCATGAAATTGAGGAGTATCCATATCACCAGGACATGCAACATAGACGTTAATGTTTTTACTCAATAACTCTCGGCGTAAGCTTTCGCCGAAATTAATAATTCCTGCCTTTGCTGCACAATAAATAGAGTAACCTGCGGCGCCCATCAATCCAAATCCTGAAGAAATCATTAATAATTTAGAACCACTTACTAATAATGGAGAAAATTGATAAGCTGATAAAATGGTACCCCATAAATCAATTTCCAAATCTTTTTTAATTTCAGCAGTCGTTTCATATTCTGAAAGCAACTTGGTAGTCACAACACCAGCATTTAATACCAAATAATCAATTTTTCCATATTCAGATTTTATCTGATCAAAACGTGTTTTTAAAACAGATTCATTGGTAATGTCACAAGTAAATCCTTTAGCGGTAATATTCAAGGCTGTTAAGGCCGCAACTGCTTTATTGATTTTTTCCTCATTTCTTGCTAAAATAATAATTGAATAATCTTGTTTACCCAGTAATTCGGCTAAAGCATAGCCTAATCCTGAAGAACCACCTGTTATCAATGCAACTTTTTTCATTTCTTTTTTAGTTATTTTTTTTTAAAATCAAATTTACTTGCCGCATTTAAAATGATATCAGCAGCTTTTTTTAATTGTTCATGTGTATGTTCTGAAGTAATAAACATCCTGATGCGTGCTTCATTACGCGGCACTGCTGGGAATTGAATAATGCTTGTGTCTAAACCACTCCTCTGCAAGTAATCATTTAATCCTAAAGTTTTGCTTTCGGCTCCAAAATGAACAATTACAACCCAAGCGTCTCCTTCACTAAGAACAACTTTTCCTTCTAATAAACCTCTGAAATAAGCAGCGTTTGATTTTAATCTTTTTCTTCTCTCATCTCCAAGAGGTCCACCAGCTAATTCAATCACTTTTGTCATTCCTCCAGTAACTGCTGGGTCTAAAGCGCAAGAGAACATACGGCATTTGGCGTACCAGTTCATATATTGCGTAATTTCTTTTTTAGCATATACTGCACCACCAACTCCTCCAAATGCTTTACTGAAAGTCATTACATAAATATCAACATCTTCTAAAACACCTTGCTGTTCGCATACACCTCGTCCATTTTCTCCAGCAACTAAAGCAGAATGAGCTTCATCTACTAAGGTAAATGCTCCATATTGCTTTGCTAATCGAACTACTTCCTTTAAATTACCATAATCTCCGTCTCCACTATAAATACCTTCTACACAAATTAAAACCCTCGTAAAATCATCAGAATGTTTTTGTAGCAACTCTTCTAAATGTCCGATGTCATTGTGTCTAAAGAAAGATATTTTACCTCCTGAAAGCTTAGCTCCTTCAACGATAGACATATGAGAAGCTTCATCCATAATTACATGGTGTCCAGGCTTAATGAAGGCAGAAATAGCTCCAAGATTAACACTGTATCCTGCCGTAAACAAACTAACTCCTCTGCCAGGCAAACCAAAAAATTTGATTAAAGCATTTTCCAATTGTTTGTGAACTAAATAAGTTCCACTGATAACTGGAGAACTGGAAGCACCTAAACCATATTTTGCAACTGCATCCTGAGCTGCTTTGATGACGTCAGGATGATAACTAAATCCTAAATAATTATAACTCGATAAATTTACAACATGAACTGATTCGCCATTAGCGCGAGATAAGTCTGTTTCAGTGGTTTGTGTTCCTGATCGAGCTGCCTCAAAAGTATAGATTTTTTTTTCGTTTAAAACCTCAACGTATTCTGAAAACAATTCTATCTCTTCCAATTCAGCAGACATGTTCATCATAAACATATCGTAAGTATAATCGCTATAATGATCATGCACATGCTTGATCAAACTTTCATCAATAGTGGACATAATTAAACGGTTTTAAGTTTATTTTTTTGAGCACGGGTGTAAATTTCCATTAAGTTGTCAAAGAAGGTTGTGCCTTTGTCAACTGTGACAATTTGCCCGCTAATAATATCGCAGTATCCTGAACATAAAGCAACAATACTTTCTGAAAGTTCTTCGGGTTGTATCCAATAATTATCAGGAACAAATTTTTTGGCAAAATCAGAGAGATCTTTTCCAAATGTATTTTCTAAAGATTGTGTTTTAATGGCTCGAGAACGAACTGCATTAATGCTCACACCATGCCTATGTAAACGGAAATTAAGATATTTCACAAAGACTTCCATTACCGTTTTTGAAGCAGCAACATAATCATAACCAATTGAATAATTTGTTGGGCCTGTTGAAGAAACACCAATAATATACTTAGGATAATGTCCAAATGTATTAAAAATTTCTTTAGTGTAAGAAATCATAGGCCAAGTGGAGTAAGAGATACTTTGCTTCAAGCCTTTCAGAGTATAATCTTCAAAACAATTGATAACCATTGCTGAAGACACATTGCTGATAAAGATATCTACTTGTAAGATGCCCTGCTGCTTGAGCTGTTCAATCAGTGATTTTGTATCATCATGATTAGATACATCAGCATAAAGTAAAATTGGTTTGGGTGCGTTTTGTTTTTTGAAAGCATCATAAATTATTTCTTCATCATGATCTCCCCAACGGTAAGTGAGTATGCAAAGAGCACCTCTTTTACCAAACGATAATCCAGTTTCTAAACCTATGCCACGGGTTCCACCCGTAATTAAGACGACTTTGTTAGAGAAATCTAAAAAAGAATTACTCATGAAGTTTTACTTAGTAGAAAACGCTACAAATTTATCAACAAGTCCGGCAATATTTTTAATGTCAGATAACTCGGTGCGAGGTATTTTTATTTTAAGCTCACGCATCGTACCAGAAACAACTTCAACAATATCTAAACTGTTAACTCCGTAATCTGTGAATTTTTTTTCAGGGTCAATTGTTTCTGTGATGCCTGGAACAGATTTATGCATTTGCTTTTCAATAACTTTTAAAATTTCTTCTCTTTCCATTTCAAATAATTGTTAATTTATAGTTAAATTTTTTATGAAGGCCCAAATTTAATAAAATAGTTAACGTATCCAATTGAAAGAATCATAAAATCCAATTCATTTTTTCAACAAATCAATACCAATAGCTTTTTTGGCGAAAAATCTCCTAATATTTATAAGTTGATTTAATTATTCCTACTTTTACAAGATTGTATTCAAAACAACAGAAAAGACTTTATCAATCAAAGATTCTAATAAAAAATGAAATTTTCTTCTAACTACGAATTCATAAAATTTTCTTTTGAATCTTCTGGAATAGCAAATTTACAAATGATTGATAAAGCTGGAAAAAACGGATTAACGCCTGATTTTGTAGAGTCACTTATTCACCATTTGGATGCCATTAAGGCCAATGATAAAATTAAGGTTTTAGTGATTAATGGCTTACCTGAAATTTTTTGCTCTGGAGCTGATTTAGAAACCCTTGAAAAGCTTTGTAAAAAAGAAATAAAACCAGTTGATATTGTACTTTCAAAAATGATATTAGATATACCAATTCCTGTCATTTCTGCAATGGAAGGTCATGCTATTGGTGGTGGTTTGGCATTAGGCTTGTGTGCCGATATCGCAATACTAGCTGAAGAAAGTCGATATGGTTGTTCTTTCATGAACATGGGATTTTCTCCTGGTATGGGCATTACAAAGTTAATGGAGCATTACATGTCTGCTGCTATTTCGCAAGAAATGCAATATACTGGTAACAACTATTTAGGAAAAACTTTAATTGGAAAAACAAACTTCAATTACATTTTACCAAAAGCTGAAGTGCTTGAAAAAGCGAATGAATTGGCAGAAGCCATATCTGAAAAACCTAGAAAAGCTTTATCAGTTTTAAAAAGATACCAAAGTATGAGTAGAAGAAAATTGTTTGAAGAGACTTATAGCATCGAGACCATGATGCACGAATTAACTTTTGATGAAGATGAAATATTAAAAACAATAAATGAAAATTATGTCAGATACAAATAAACGACGCATTGTTTTAGTAACAGGCGGTACCAAAGGAATTGGAAAAGAAATTGCACTTAAATTTGCCGAGCATGGTGATCAGGTAATTATTACTTATGGTTGGGGAAGCATAGAAGAAGAAGATATCATCAATGAATTTAAGTCAAAAGGTCTTCCTGCTCCTGTTTTGAAACAAGCTGACGTAGTCAATAACGAAGATACGCTTGAACTGCTAAATAAAATTAAAACAAAGTTTGGAAAACTGGATGTATTTATTTCTAATGTATCTTTTACAACCCTCGTAAAAAACATGGATGATTACAACGAAGCTTACTTATTAAAAAGCATTGAATATAGCTGTTGGCCAATAATTGAATATACTCGTCAAATGAAAAATGTGTTTGGTATTTATCCAAAATATATTTTAGGACTTTCTTCTCATGGCCCTGATAGGTTTCATAAAAACTATGATTTTGCCGCAGCTACAAAAGCATTAAATGAGGTTTTAATAAAGTATTTAACTTATCATTTTTATAATGACGATGTTATTTTTAATATTATTCGCACAAGACCAGTTATTACAGACTCTTTGTTATCTACACTCGGCAATGAATGGGTGGATTTTATAAAAAAATATGACATTCCTGGAACTCATATTGAGCTTGAAGAAGTTGCAAAAGTAACCTATATGCTATGCACTGGATTAATGGATGGAATCAGAGGACAAACTATTATTGCAGACAGAGGTTATGATTTTGCCGAAGGACTTCAGCGATTATACTTGGATGCAGAGCAACTTGGTCTTTAAAATTTATTCAGCAATTATGCTGTTTGTATTTTTATTGGTTTTGTAGGAATGACATAATTATCAATCTTACGGGTACGCTCTTTAAGAAGATCAATCGCTTTTTCTATTGAAGTAATTTCTGGATTTACAACTACTAATTTTTTTGCCAAGGTTTGATACTGTTTTGTCATGAGAAAAAACCAAACCTGAAAAAAATCTATTCCCTGAAAAATAATAGAATTTTGTGTAACGTACTTGTCAGTATTGTTTATAAATTCACCAGGTAAATCAAGCCAATGCATAGCTGGTTTTAAATGATGGACAATGTGATAACCATCATTAAAACAAGTATGGTTGTAACGCACATTAATACAGTTAATGGAATTGGTGTAATTATTTTTCGGATTATTTTTATCAATAAAAGCATGTTGTCCCCAGTTGCCCGCCATCATTAAAAAGCGAACCAGAAAAACAGGAATAACAAAAATAAAGAGAGAAGCTTTTAAATTAAAAAATAACAGGGCAATCGCAATAATCCAAAAAGAAAATTCACCCACAATAAAATTCTTCCGAATTTTTGCTCTATTCTTTGATTTTAAATAAACAGCAAGATCGAACAAGCCATAAACAATGAAATTTAAATAATATTTCATAAAATCAACAAAACTATCTCGCTGATATTTCATGGTACTACTCAAATCGCTAGGCATGTTATCTTCGGCATGGTGCATGCCCAAATGATGTGCAAAATAAGATTCAGGTGTTTCACCAAAAAAAGGACCAATCATCCAAGGAATAATATTATTCAATATGGAATATTTCTTCTTAAACAAAGGCCTATGCGAAGTAAGATGAAGCATCAAAATAAAAGAACCTGATAAAAAGCCAAAATTAAAACCATAATAAATCAATACTAGCCACCAATTTAGATTACCTGGGATAAAAAGGTAGATAGCAAAAGGAATGGTGGTTAAAAAAATTAGTCCGCAAAGTTTGATAAACGTTAAATCGCGTTTATCAATGAGTAATGAAATAAAAAATCGCTCAAAAAAATTGTAAGATGATTTCTCTCTGTATGTAGGATCTGTAATTGTTATAGATTTAATGTCTATCATTTATTGTAACTATAAAATTATTTTGATTCTTTAAAGTCTGTCCTGAATATAATATCCCAAAATTTAGAACTGACTCCATAGCCATGATCATCATCTCGGTAATGATGAACCATATGATGCTTTTTGATATTCATCCATAATCCACTTTTAAATGAAAAATGATGAATGGCATAGTGCGTCATATCATAAAACAAATAACCCAAAACAAAACCGCTGAAAAAAGGAGCGACAAACGCATCTCCAATTAAAAAACGAAATATAAAATAATAAAGAAAAGCGAGTGGGATACTAACTGCTGGAGCCATTACCAAACGCTTGGCGTCATTAGGAAAATCATGATGTACGCCATGAAAAATGAAATGAAGGCGCTTTCCGAAAGTTGAAGTAGGTTGATAATGAAATAAAAAGCGATGCATTAAGTATTCTGTTAGTGACCAAATAAATATTCCTGAAATAAGCAACAAAATAGTTGGCAAAATTGAGAGGTGAAAAACAAAAATAGTTTTGTAAACAAAATACCCAACTACTGGAAGAAAAATAATCAAAGGGGTGATAAAATGAATTTTAGAAAACAATTCTAAAAAATCGCTTTTAAACATTCGGGTAGACTCTTCGCTATTAGAAACAAATTTCGGTTTCATTATTAATTTGTATTTCAGTTAATTGTTATAAATAAATTGATTTAATAAAAGTAAGAAAAAAAATAACAAAATAATTTTTTATAAAAATTCTGACAAATCTGCTAATCTTTCTTTGATTTCCTTTTCGTTTAATTTTGTCAAAAGTAATTGTATTCCCTTCTCTGAAAGTTCGTCCTTACTGTAATTTGATTGATATAACAATGTTTTAATATCTCCAACAGAATTTCTTTTGCACGACCGCATCGATTTTATTGCATCATCAATTGCTTTTTGTACTTCCTCGTTTTTAACTATTTGGTCAGCAATTCCCCATTCATGAGCCAATGTAGCAGAATATTTTTGTCCAGTAAAAACCATTTTTTTTATGTTATGCGGACTCAATTTGTTGAGTAATGAAGGAAGTATCATTCCTGGAATTAATCCCAGTAATCCTTCTGGCAATGAAAATGTGCTCGATTCATTAGCAATAACATAATCAGCAGCACAAATAATTCCCATTCCACCACCAGAAACAGAACCGTTTACAACTGCAATTGAAATAAATTTTCCAGTTTGCAGTTTTTTTAAGCAATAACCGTACTCCAACATTTCATGATAGTGATTAAGATGTTGGTTGCTGATTACCCATTTTAAATCTAAACCATCGCAAAAAACGGAATCACTTCCTTTTAAAATAAGAAAAGGAATACTTCTATTTTCAGCTTCATTGATTTGTTTTGATAAATCGCCAATGGTTTGAGGATTTAATTGAGATGGAATTATTATTTCCTGATGCAGCATATTAACTGAAGTCATAACTTCTGTAATAGCCTTTTGAGCCTTTATAAATCAATAATCCTTTACCTTTATAAGCTGTATTGTATAAACCATCAACAATATTGTAATTCGGTTCGAAGTCGGCATCCTTAATTCTCCGTTCTCGGTCAATTTCCATTGCTTCATATTGTTCAACCGTAATTTTATAGCGGTTATCTAACAATTCTTTCAGACTAGCATGTTTCGCAACTTCTTTCGATTTTTCAGTAATTAGCGCACTATAAAATTCGGCGCAGGAACCAGAACCATATGAAAATATACCAATGCGATCGTCTGTTTTCAAATCGCTCACATGATCAATTGTAGCAAGTAAGGCAACAAAAATACTTCCACCATAAGTTCCACCGATTTCCTTTGAATAAGTTATTGAAGGTAAAACTTTGTTTTTGAAACTCTCATTTACCTCTTCGATATTGGCATCTGAATTCATTTGTAAGAGCAGTTTGTGTGCCCTGAAACTTATTCCGCTAAAAGGAACGTGATATACATTTTGTTTAAAATAGGTTTTAAAGTCGATGCTTCCAACATTCAATTCATAATCTTCATATGTTGCAGCTAAAGCTTCCATGTATGAAAACAAACTGTGTTCGCTATTACCAGTTTCTAACCAAGGCAAAGGACGAATGACGTCGGCAACTTCGTGTGCATAGATACCGAATTTTTCAATCTCTAAAGTTAAAAAATCAGGTTTATCAGAAACCAATAAAGCTACAGAACCTCCTCCACAAACGTATTCCCAAGGTCTATGAATGGAATTTAAACTTTCATCCGTTGTAATAACCAAAGCTTTTTGTCCTTTTTTTACCATCCCTGAGGATAACCAAGACACAGCCATTTTTAAAGCAGCGGTGCCAGAGTAACAAGCAATTTTAACTTCAAAATGCCTGCAAGTGCTTGGCAAACCTAAATAATGTAATACCCAAGAACTTAACGATTTTTCATGATCTAAGCCAGTTTCTGTAGCAAGAATCAATAAACCAATAGAATCAATATCCTCCTTGGTAAGCATTGGTTTTGCAGCGTTTACAGCCATGGTCACAGTATCCTCCCATGGTGGATTTACGCCTCGCTTTTCCACCATCAATTCTTTTTTCATGTGTGCAACGTCGTAACCTCTAGCATTTGCTAACGTTTCCAAATCCAGCTGAAGTGCTGTTGGATAAATTCGTATTTTTTCTATTCCGTATTTTTTTTTCATTAATCTGCCCAATCTAAGCCTCCATTTACATCAATTGTCTGACCGTTTACATAACTGGCTGCATCAGAACCGACAAACAAAATAACTTCAGCTACTTCTTCCAACAGACCCAATCGTTTTGCTGGACAATGTTGTATCCAAAAGCCTCTTAGCTGGCTACTTAAATTTTCTTTTACCATATCTGTTTCAAACATTCCAGGTGCTATGACGTTACTTGTAATTCCTTTCTGTCCATATTCTTTTGCAATCGTTCGCGAAAGTCCAATTAAACCGGATTTGCTTGCAGCATAATTTGCTTGTCCAGATAAACCATCTTTAGCAATGGAAGAAATATTTACAAATCGTCCTTTGCGATTCGCTAAAAAGGTTGGTAAGAAAGCGCGAATGACATAGAAAGTTCCACTTAAATTGGTTCCAATAACTTCATCCCACTCACCATCTGTCATGCTAAATGCCAAATTATTTCTATTGATTCCAGCATTATTAATAACTGTATCAATCGAATCAAAATCATCTAAAACCGAATCTACAACTTCTGCAACTTTATCAGCATATCGGATATTTAATTGATAGCCTTTGCACTGTTGATTTGGCGCTATTCTTTTTGCCTCGTCAAGTATTGCTTTCACATTGGTATCGGGATTGTTATAAGTAAAAGCCACATCATGCC
>JBKDJY010000030.1:0-19448 GCA_046345275.1 Bacteroidota bacterium | reverse complement strand
GGTAAGATAAGACTTCTAAGCTATGGAATCTATTTTTATGGGGAATCTTTATTTCGTGCTTTTACACTTTATAAGTGATTTATTTCACTCATAATCATGGTTTTATGAAATATTTGAATTATTTTTGGGGAAACTCCAGTTATAAATAAAATTGTAACTATGTGTAAGATTGATTTTATGATGAAACTGTTTCCAATTTTAATATCTATCCTTGTTTTAAAAGCTGGATTGATGATGTCTCAATCTTCAGTAACAATTGAAGAACACAACTTCTCAATCAATTCGGATTTAACCAAAAAAGATTCTCAAAATCAAAATAGATGTGCAACGCCAGCCAAAGTCAATTTAGATTTTGAGAATTGGATGAGTGGTCATTTAAAAAAACAGGAGCAATTTGTGAATGCAAAAAAAGCCTCATTAGTTTATACCATTCCAATTATTTTCCATATAATTCATACTGGTCAGTCAGTTGGTGTTGGATATAATATTAGTGCCACAAGGATTAATGGACAGATAGATCGATTAAATGCGGATTTCAGAAAGTTAAATACAGATTTAACAACGCATTTAACACAGCCTGCTTTTTTAGCAGCTTCAGCGGATGTTGAAATCAATTTTTGTGCAGCCATTATCAATCCTCTTGGAGCTTCATTATCAGAGCCTGGCATTGATCGAATAAATGCCGTTTCCAAAGGTTGGAATTCACCACCGTATGTTTCATTGGGTAATGATATAGAAAATGTTATAAAGCCAGCTTCAATTTGGGATCCAACCAAATATTTTAATGTTTGGGTTCTAAATTTTAATGATGGGACTTTGGGTTATGCACAATATCCAAGCGTCCCTATAGGTATTTTTCCTATCATAGATTTAGGAGGAGAAAGTTACCCTTCCAACACGGATGGCGTAGTGCTTGATTATCTTGCAACAGGAATAACTTCTGGTAGATATAATTTAGGAAGAACTTTAGTTCATGAAGCTGGTCATTGGCTCGGTTTGTTGCACACAAATGGAGATTCAAATTGTGGTGATGATTTTGTTTCAGATACCCCAGCACAAAGCGCACTTTCTGGAACCTGTCCGCTTACAAATGGAATTGTGGTAGCTGCTGGTTGTGGAACGCTTAGTCCTAATCCGCCAGGAAAAATGTACCAAAACTACATGGATTATTCTGATGATAAATGCGCTGTCGTCTTTACAAATGGTCAAAAAGCGAGGATGCAAGCTGTTATGGAGAATTGTATTAACAGAAATTCTTTATCAGCGTCAACAGTTTGCGGCTCAGTAGGTGTTAATGAAATTTTTCCAAAAATTAAGATGACTATTTTTCCAAATCCTTCAAATGGTGAAGTAAATATTTCATTAAACACCCTCAATGCCGAAGACTATAACGTGTCAGTTGTAAATATACTGGGTGAAATGATTGAAGACATAAAACAAAAAAATATTTCTAATGAAAGTAATCTAAAGATTGATTTATCTCAGAGACCGAAAGGAGTTTACTTTATTTCAGTAAAAACAAAATCTAGTTTTATAACAAAACGGATTGTGATTCAATAATTAAAACGAAATGCATTCTCAATATTTATCACTGAAACAAAATGCAAACATAGCAGTATGAAATATTATTTTCATTTTTGGTCTATTACTTTAAATATTCTTTGAGAGGCTGCCAGTAATATTCTTTCCATCCGCCATTTAATGCTACTACTTTGTGTTCTGGCACGTCTGTTTGTGTAAACGTTAATGTCGTTTTATGTTCAGCTTGTTCCAATAAAAAAGTACAAATAGAAAAGTGCTCTTCGGGCCAGCCATCTTCTGCAAAATGCCATGCCTGCACAATTTTTTCATGTTTTATCAATTCAATGTTGTAGCCATGACAATAGACATCATAAACATTAAATTTTCCATTTATTTTTCTATCTATTGTTGCTGGTGAACCAGTGAATGCCGCATGTTTTTTAGCATCCAATAAAGCTTCATATACTTCTTGAGCAGATGCTTCAAAAGTTTCGGTTTGCTTGATGGTTTTAGTTTTCATAGGAATTATGTTTTTATGTTAATCAACAAAATTCAGTTACAAAGTTAGTGGTTACTAAAAATTAAAATTTAATATCGTCATTTTTTTATCCGACAATTTTAACTGGAATACAAGATAGTTCTATTTTAAAAATGTATCCATTCTATTTTCTTATAGGCTGAATATATAAAATGATATTTTTAAAACGTTCACTTGCTTAATCCTAATATAAACGTATTTTTGTAGCCTTATTGAATCATGCAAAATCTACAAAACCCTATCATCAATACGGATTCGATTTTAAATTACATTCCCCAAAGACCTCCTTTTGTTTTGATTAGTAGGGTTTATAATTGTAATGAAAAAGAAGTGGTTTCTGGATTTGACATTTCAGATGATCATATTTTAACCCAACATAACAAATTAACAGAATCGGGGATAGTTGAAAACATGGCTCAAACGGCAGCTAGCATGGCAGGTTATTCATCAATAAATAATGGAAAAAGCCCTTCAGTTGGCTTTATCGGGAACATAAAAAATTTGGTTATAAATTTTTTACCATCTGCTGGCACCGAATTATATACTCAAGTAATTACCAAAACGCAAGTGACGAATGTTTCGATTATTGAAGCGAATTCATTTTCAAACAACCAATTAGTTGCAACTTGCGAAATGAAAATTTTCTTACAAGAAGACCTCTAGAGCTGATGGAAGCATTTGTTGAAGTAAAACACTTACTAAAAAAATATAAGAACGCAACTCGACCAGCTGTTAATGATATTTCATTTTTAATAGATAAGGGAAGTGTTTTTGGTTTATTAGGGCCTAATGGCGCTGGAAAAACCACATTTATATCGATGCTTTGTGGCTTATTTTGCCCTACAGACGGAAGTATTATTATTAATGGTAAAACCCATCACACTCACAACAAAGAATGTAAGCAAATCATTGGCGTTGTGCCTCAAGAAATTGCTCTATATCCCAAACTAACTGTTTGGGAAAACCTCATGTTTATTGGTCGTATGTATGGCATCAAATCAGCTGATTTAAAAAAAAGAATAGCAGATAATTTAGAAATACTTGGACTAAATGAAGCGGCACATCAAAAAATAATAAGCTACTCTGGTGGTATGAAAAGAAGAGTTAACTTAATTGCTGGCTTGCTTCACAATCCTCAATTGCTTATTTTGGATGAACCAACTGTTGGCGTTGATGTTCAATCTAAGCAAGCTATCATTGATCGTTTAAAAAAGTTGAATCTTGATTTTGGAATGACAATTTTATACACCTCTCATCATTTAGATGAAGCTGAAGATTTTTGTAGTCATATTGCAATTATTGATGAAGGAAAGCTCATTACTCAGGGCAAAACGGAGCAATTAATATCTGACAATCATTGTAAAAGCATTGAAGAAGTTTATTTAAAAATAACTGGAAATAAATTTAGAGATAAATAGATGAAATTATTTTATAGCATCATAAAAGAGTATAAAGTTTTAACTCGCGACCGAGCTGGACTTGCAATTACCTTTTTGATGCCAACCGTTTTAATTTTAATTATTACCTTAATACAGGATACAACATTCAGATCAGTTAGTGAAGCTTCTGTGCCATTGTTAATCATAGATAGAGACAATGATTCAGTAGGAAAATATTTAGAAAAATCTTTGACAAGTTCAAAGTTTTTTGCCATTACAAAAAAATCCATGACTAATGAGCAAGCAAAAAATGAAGTCGCTCATGGGAGCTATTTAATTGGAATTGTAATCCCTGAAAAAACCAGTGAAAATTTAAGAACAAAATCTACCCAACGCATTTCTAAATTATTAAATAGCTTTACGAACGACTCTGTAAATGTTATTGAAACCATTGATACCAATAAATTAGAATTGCTATTATATTTTGACCCAATTACAAAACTATCTTTTAAAACAACCATTGGAAATTCTATCTCAAGCATTATATCACAAATAGAATTGCAAAGTATGGCGTTGTCGTTAAAAGAAAAAATGCAAGAAACTTTTCCTTATGCTACACCACAAAAATTAGAAACGACGGCTCTTGTTTCTACCAAAGAAGAGTATGCTTCTTATAATAATTCAACCATTATCCCCAATTCCGTTCAGCATAATGTGCCAGCGTGGACGCTCTTTGCCATGTTTTTTATTTGCATTCCTTTAGCAGGAAATATCATTAAAGAAAGAGAAGATGGAAGCGCTTTCAGATTATTAACAATGCCTGGCTCTTATTTAGTTGTTATACTCGGCAAAATGTTAACTTATATTACAGTGAGTTTAATTCAATTTGGATTGATGTTATGCGTGGGATTGTATGTATTGCCTTTATTAGGCTTACCTCAACTTAATGTTGGTAATAATATTTTACTTTTGTTTTTGGTGGCTTTTTCAGCTGGTTTAGCAGCTACTGGTTTTGGCTTATTGGTTGGAACTGTTTCAACTTCTCATGATCAGGCGTCTCTGTTTGGCGCTGTATTTGTAATCATCTTAGCAGCCATTGGAGGTATATGGGTGCCAACGTTTGTAATGCCAGAAGTAATGAAACAAATAAGTATTATATCTCCTCTTAATTGGGGGCTAGATGCGTTTTATGGAATATTTTTGCGCAACTTTGGATTTAAAGAAATTTATCCAAATCTCATCCGCTTGTGGCTGTTCTTTTTAGCCACTTTAACGGCATCATATTATTATCAAAAATTTGTAAGAATGAGATAGATCATTTCAATTGCTGAATGGATAGCCAAGCCATTAACCCAATTGAAATTTCCAATGCTTTTTCGTCAACATCAAACGTAGAAGTGTGAACACCTGATGTAATGCCTTTTTTCTTATTTCCTGTCCCTAGTCGGTAAAAACAACTAGGCACTTGTTGAGTAATGTATGAAAAGTCTTCAGCCGTCATTCTTATTGAAAGTTCTTCAACATTTTCTTTTCCTAAATATTCGATTGCTGCTTTTTTAGATTGTTCCGTCAGCTTCACATCATTTATCAAAAAAGGATAACCATCCATTATATTGATTGTTGGCTTCACATGATAGATTTCGCAAATGGAATTGATGATTTGTTTAATTTTTTCTTTTACTTCCTTTCGCCATAATTCATCCATCGTTCTGAAAGTGCCTGCTAAATAAATGCTTTCGGGAATAATATTAGTGGCACCTTTTGCTTCAACTTTTCCAAATGCGATGACTGTTGGAATTTGATTGTTTTTATTTCTTGCAACTCCTTCAGCATCTACTGTAAATGGAAACTGTTTTTCTATTTCAGTAATAATATGCGCAGCAGCAATAATGGGATTATCATAATCTCCTGCCATGGCCGAATGCCCTCCCTTGCCTGTAATTGTAATATGCAATTCATCAGTACTTGCCATATACATCCCGCTTCTAAAGCCTACTTTACCAACTTCCATGCTTGGAAAAACATGTTGCGCAAGTGCTAGATTCACGGTTGGATTTTTTAATACACCAGCTTCAATCATTAAAGAAGCCCCTCCTGGCAAAACCTCTTCGCCTGGTTGAAAGATAATTTTAACAGTACCCTTAAAATTATCTTTCAATTTATTTAATATAATTGCTGTACCTAAAACCGATGCCGTATGCACATCATGGCCACAAGCATGCATGATTCCTTTATTTAAAGAAACATACTCTGTTTTATTTTCTTCTTCAATCTCTAAAGCATCTAAATCCGCCCTTAATAAAATTGTTTTTGATGTTGGATTATTGCCTTCAATCGTTGCTACAATACCAGTTTCTACAATGTTTTTGGAATATTTTATGTGGTATTTATCTAAGATAGAGCAAACATATTCAGAAGTTTTATTCTCTTTAAAAGACAATTCAGGATACTTATGTATATGTCTTCTTATTGAAACTACTTCATGGTAGTAGTCTTTAGATAATTGTTTTATTTCAGAAATTAAATCAATCATATTTTCCTTTAGCTTCTATTTTATTTAAGCGCTCTAACACGGTATCATAAATTTGCTTAAGCATGATTGGATGTTGTGAGTAAAATAATAAAGACGAATCAAATTTGCCTTTGGAACATTTATGATCTTTGATGGGATTGAACATATATATTGAATCCATAAATTGACCAGGAGCCATTTTCACATTCAATCCGTAAGCGCTTTCAACTAAATAGCATTCGGTTAATATCACAGTTAGTTCTTCGTTTGATAAAATAGATTTCGGAACAGTAACTTCCTCTTTTTTTACAGAACAAGCATTCAAAAGAAAGAAAAAGAAAAAAAAATTAAATAGCTTTGAATTCATCAACCGTAAAGGTAGCACTTGTAAGCATATTTTTTAATTCGCTAAAGGAATTTAATAAACAAACATTATTAGGAAAAACAAATTTCTTATCAAATTGATATAACAATCTCCCTGAAACTAAAATTAATTTATGCTTAAAAATTTCAGAAATAGTTATTAAATAGTCTTGTAGTGACGCCTCTTCCATTGGATTTGTTAAAGAAGTAATAATTACTTTTGGAGAAACTAATTCATTTACGCATTTTAAATCTTCGACAGGAACCGACTGACCGATATAAAAGCATTTGTGACCTTTCGACTTAATTAAAAAATGGCAATATAACAAACCTAACTCATGAAGTTCTTTGTTGGGCAGATACAACAAAATTGATTGTGGATGAGTTATTTTTTCTTTAACTAAACCATCAATTCCTACTATTAATTTTTGACGAATAAGATGCGAAATAAAATGTTCTTGTACTGTATTTATAATTCCCATTTGCCACATATTTCCTACTTGTTTTAAAAAAGGAAATACAACTTTTTCCATCGTGTTTTCAAAACCAAAATGAACGATGCAATTTGAAATGATACTTTCAAATTTAGACTCATCCAACTCAATCATACTTATAATTAAATTATCTATTTGATTGTTTTCTTTTTTGAAATTATTAAGAATAAGCTGCGCTTCGGTTAATATTTCGTTGTCGCCTAGTTTAGCAATTTTCGAAATTTTAAATCCATTATTATTGAGCAAAGAAATGTTAAGAATCTTTTTTAAATCGGAAGATGAATAATAACGAATATTAGTATCCGTTCGCTGAGGTTTTAAAATATCATAGCGCTGCTCCCATATACGCAATGTATGCGCTTTCACGCCAGATAAGCGTTCTAAATCTTTGATTGTATAATGGGAACTCACTATTAAATTTAATTTTAGTACTAAACAATAAAACCTAATTAAAGTTTAGATTTTTTATTTAACTATTTAAAAAACACAATGCTCCTTCATGGTTTCTTATTTAGAATCATTATAAATTACTATCTGTGCTAATAAATCATAAAAAATAATGCAGAATTATATAACATTCTGTTATTTTTGCCGACAAGTTTTTTGTCATAAAAGTGTCATGAAACTGCTAATACATATAAAACTAGAGTTAATTCTATGAATAACAATATGACTCATTTCTCTTTAAAGTCGATCTTTTCAGCAGCTTTTATTTTGGTTAATTTTGCTTTTAGCATGAAAGCTCAAGATGGAGCTAAGTTATATAAGCAAAACTGCGCGGTTTGCCACGCACTAACTGATCAAAAATTAACAGGCCCTGTTTTAGCAGGAGTATTTGATAGAGGTCCAAAAGGAGATTGGATAAATCGTTGGATTTTAAATAATGAAAAATTAATTAAATCTGGCGATGCCTATGCCAATAAAATATATAATGAAAATGGCAAAGCAGCGATGACTGTTTTTGAAGGGCAACTAACTGATAAAGATGTTGAGGCTGTCGTGGCATACATCAAAGCTCCTCCAGCACCCACTTCTACTGGACCTTCTGTTGCTACAGCTGGTGGAGAAACAAATCAAGCAGCAGAAGCAGAAGGAGGCATTGACTCACTATATTTATTATTAGGCTCTATTTTATTATTAGCAATTATCCTTACCGCATTAAGAAGTGTTCGTCAATCTTTAACAAACACGGTTAATAAAGCACAAGGGAAGCCAGAATTAGAGGAATTGACCTTTGCTCAAGAAGTGAAACAATGGATTTCTGGTCATCGTCGTTTAGTTGGTGTTATCGGGATTCTAATTTTATTTGGGGGTGTTAAATCTTGTTGGGACGCTTGTTATAGGCTGGGAGTATATTACGATTATAGAACTCAGAATGGTTATAAACCAGAACAGCCAATTAAATTTTCTCACAAATTACACGCAGGGGATAATGAAATAGCCTGTCAATATTGCCATAATACCGTTGAAAAATCCAAACATGCTGGTATTCCATCAGTAAATGTTTGTATGAATTGCCACAAGGGGATTCAGAAAGGTCCTGAATATGGTGAGAAAGAAATACAAAAAATATACGATGCTTCAGGATTTAATCCTAAAACCAATGACTATGATAACTCGCAAAATCCAATTAAATGGATTAAAGTTCACAACTTACCTGATCACGTTTATTTTAATCACTCACAGCACGTAGTAGTTGGTAAACAAGAATGTGCAACTTGCCATGGAGATCTTAAGAAGATGACTGTTGCAGAACAAAAAGCACCTTTAACCATGAAATGGTGTATTGAATGCCATAGGAAAACCGAAGTTGCTATGGAAGGAAATGCTTATTATGACAAAATCCACAGGGCTTTAAAAGAGAAATACAAAGGACAGTATGATGTTAAGTTTACCGTTGAATCAATCGGTGGGCTTGAATGTGCTAAATGTCACTACTAAATTTTTTAAACCGGTAATTACAAGAAATACAACAGATGACTATGTCGAAAAAATACTGGAAAGGCTTACCTGAACTAAACAACAGCGAAGACTTTGTAAAAAGTAAAAACAATGAGTTTGCAGAAAATTTGCCGATGGAACAATTTCTTGCTGGTGATGATGCAACTACTGAAGGCTCAACCCGCAGAGATTTTTTAAAAGTGATGGGATTTAGCACAGCTGCTGTTGCCTTAGCTGCCTGCGAAACACCTGTTAATAAAGCAATTCCTTACGTTGTAAAACCTGAAGAGGTTACGCCTGGAGTTGCAAATTTTTATGCTTCAACTTTTTATGATGGACATGATTACGCATCGATATTGGTTAAAACCCGCGAAGGACGACCAATTAAAATTGAAGGTAATGAGTTGTCTAAAATTACTAATGGCGCTACAAGTGCTCGCGTTCAATCTTCGATACTAAGTTTATATGATAGCGCTCGCCTAACAGGCCCTTTAGCTAAAGGAGTAAAAACAACATGGAAAAATATTGATGATGCAATATCAAAATCTTTGTCAGTTGGTCAAACAGTGATTTTAAGTTCAACAATAATCAGTCCTTCAACAAAAGCAGTTATCTCTGAATTTATTTCTAAGTATCCAAATGCAAAACATGTTACCTACGATGCTATTTCTTATTCTGCCTTAATTAAGGCAAACAAAAACGTATTTGGTAAATCTGTTGTTTCTTCATATGATTTTTCAAAAGCTAAAACAATAGTAGGCGTAGCTTGTGATTTCTTGGGAACTTGGTTAAATCCAATTGAGTTCGCACATCAATATAGCAAAACTCGCAAAGTTTCTCGCGAAAATTTAGAAATGAGTAAACATTACCATTTTGAAGCTAACTTATCTTTAACTGGTGCTAATGCAGATGAGCGTTACATGGTTAAACCATCTGAGTTTGGAAAAATAATTGCTTCTTTATATAATGAAGTTGCAAGTGCTACTGGAAATGCAAAAGTATCTGATGGGAAAATTGGAAATGTTGAGGCTGCTAAAGCTATTGTAAAAGCGGCCAAAGAATTGCTTGCAAATAGAGGAAAATCTATTGTTGTTTGTGGTTATAACGACGAGGGCAGTCAAACTCTGGTAAATGGCATTAACAAAATGTTGGGAAATTATGGCAGAACAATTGATGTAGAGCTTTATTATAATTTAAAACAAGGAGATGATAAAGAATTTATTGATTTAGTTGCAGATATCAATGCTGGTAAAGTAGGAACTTTAATAACTTACAATTGCAATCCTGTGTATACTGCGCCAGCATCTTTAAAATTTGTAGATTCATATAAAAAAGTCGCAACAAAAATTTCTTTTTCTCAAACATTAGATGAAACCTCTGCATTTGCGGATTACGTTTGTCCAGATAATAATTATCTAGAATCATGGGGAGATGCGAATCCTAAGAAAGGTCATTATTCTTTACAGCAACCAACCATTAACCAAATATTCAGCTCTCCTAGATATGAGGGAACTCGTCAGGCACAAGACACGTTGTTAAAATGGTCAGGAATTAAGACTGATTATTTAACCTACTTACAAGGGTATTGGAACAATCATGTATTTCCGCAACAAGGAAAATATTTAGATTTTGCTACTTTTTGGGCTCATTCATTACATGATGGTGTTTTAAAAGTATCTGTTATAAAAGATATTCCTTTTAATGGACTAAAAGTTGATTCTACTGGTAAAATTGCAACTACAGGCTTAGCAGCTATTATCACTGATACAATAGCCTCTAACACAATTACACCAACCGAAACGATAGTAGAAAAAGAACCAGCCGAATTGGAATCCGTTGAAACAAATTATCCTCTTGCAGATTATAATAAAGCTGCTTCTTTGGCTAATTCAGCAAAAGGAGGCGAATTTGAATTAGTAGTTTATGAAAAAGTTGGTTTGGGGAATGGGAATCAAAGTAACAATCCATGGTTAATGGAATTACCAGATCCTATTTCTAAAGTAACTTGGGATAACTACATTACAATGAGTCCAGCAGATGTTGCTAAGTTAAGCTTACATGAAATGAAGCGCCAAGATGTGATTGGATCTGTTGTAGAATTAAATGTGAATGGTACCATAATTAAAGCCCCCGTTTATCCTCAGCCTGGTCAAACAATAGGTACGATTGGGTTAGCCGTTGGGTATGGAAGAACAGGAAAAGATTTAAAAGTTGCATTTGATAGAAAAGAAAATAAATCTGTTGGAGTTAATGCTTATCCTTTTATTACTATTGTCAACAATACACTAACTAATTCAAGTTTATCAGTTTCTATTAAGAAAACAGAAGAAGAGCATAAATTTGCCGCAACTCAAATTCACCATACCATCATGGGAAGAGAAGAGGCAATCATTCGAGAAGTATCTTTAAAGGAGTATAAAAGTAAAGAAAAAGAAATTTGGAATCCAATAGCTGCCTTACCAACGCATGGTGGTGGTAAAAAACCAATTGCAGAAGTAGATTTATGGGATGAGTTCCCACGTTTAAACCACAAATGGGGTTTGACAATTGACATGACATCCTGTATAGGTTGTGCAGCTTGTGTAGTAGCTTGCTCTGTTGAAAATAATGTTCAAGTAGTTGGAAAGGAAGAAGTAGGTAAAACCCGCGATATGCATTGGTTGCGTATAGATCGTTACTATACTTCTGACATGAATAAGGAAATTGCAAAAGCAGAGCATGTTGGAGGAAAGCAAATGTATTTAGAAATGGAAAACCCTTCAAATAATCCGAAGGTTACATTCCAACCAATCATGTGTCAACATTGTAATCACGCGCCTTGCGAAACAGTTTGTCCTGTATTAGCAACAAGTCACAGTTCTGAAGGATTAAACATGATGACTTATAACCGTTGTATCGGAACACGCTATTGCGCTAATAACTGTCCATTTAAAGTACGTCGTTTTAACTGGTTTAATTATACAGCAAATGAAGCGTTTGCTGATGTTAATCCAGCTCAACAAGATTTAGGTCGGATGGTTCTTAATCCAGATGTGGTTGTTCGTAGCAGAGGGGTAATTGAAAAATGTTCGATGTGTGTTCAAAGAATACAAGCTGGTAAATTGGTTGCTAAAAAATCAAAAGCTCCTTTGGTTGACGGTTCAATTAAAACGGCTTGTCAACAGGCTTGTCCTACAAATGCAATTATTTTTGGTGATGCAAATGATGAATCAGCAGAGGTTACAAAATGGAGATCGGATGATAAAAACTACGTTCTTTTAGAAGAAGTAGGAATTAAACCAACCGTGTCATATTTATTAAAAGTTAGAAATCAAGACGAAGAAATTCACACACATGCACATGGTGAAACTTCTAAACACAAAGTGGAAGAAAATCATCAAAAAGATCACCATTCTTAACATTAAATTTAAAATTATAAATTCTGAATTAATATAATATGCACGCAGAATCACAGATAAGAGAACCCTTGATTTTAGGTAAAAAAACTTACCGAAACATCACCGATGATATTATTGCGCCAATTGAAGGAAAAGCAAACAGGCTTTGGTACATTTTATTTACCATATCGTCGGTTTGTTTTCTTTGGGGTATAGGTTGTTTGTCTTATACAATTGGCGTAGGTATCGGCGCTTGGGGATCAAACAATGGTGTTGATTGGGCTTGGGATATTACCAATTTCGTTTGGTGGATTGGTATTGGACATGCTGGAACTTTAATTTCAGCGGTTTTATTATTGTTTCGTCAAAAATGGCGCATGGCAATTAATCGATCCGCTGAAGCAATGACCATTTTTGCGGTACTTTGTGCAGCTATTTTCGTAACATTACATACTGGTCGCCCTTGGTTGGATTATTGGTTATTTCCATTACCCAATCAATTTGGTTCAATTTGGCCAAATTTCAATTCGCCTTTGTTGTGGGACGTATTTGCGGTATCTACTTATGCAACTGTGTCAATAGTTTTTTGGTACATTGGATTAATTCCAGACTTTGGAATGATAAGAGATAGAGTACTAAAACCTAGAGCGAAAAAAATTTATAGCCTATTGAGTTTCGGATGGGGTGGAAGCGCTCGTCATTGGAGTCGCTTTGAAGAAGTTTCTTTGGTACTAGCTGGGTTATCAACGCCATTGGTTTTTTCTGTACACTCTATTGTATCTTTTGACTTTGCTACCTCAGTTGTTCCTGGTTGGCATACAACGATTTTTCCTCCATATTTTGTATCAGGTGCTGTATTTTCTGGATTTGCGATGGTATTAACACTCATGTTGATTGTGCGAAAAGTTTATAAATTAGAAGCATATATTACCATTAAACATGTTGAGTATATGAATATTGTAATTATCGTAACGGGTTCTATTGTTGGAGTTGCATATTTAACGGAATTATTTATGGCATGGTATTCTGGTGTTGAATGGGAACAGTATGCATTTTTAAATAGAGCTACTGGACCTATGGCATGGGCCTATTGGATGATGATGACTTGTAATGTAATTTCTCCTCAATTATTTTGGTTTAAAAAATTACGCACAAGTTTAGCCTTTACTTTTGTGTTATCAATTGTTGTAAATATAGGGATGTGGTTTGAACGTTTTGTGATTATAGTTCCAACCTTGTGTCGTACCTATTTACCATCTACCTGGAACTCTTATTCCCCATCATTTATTGACGTAGGTATTTTTGTTGGAACAATAGGAATGTTCTTCACATTGTTTTTACTTTATTCTCGAACATTCCCAGTAATTGCTCAAGCAGAATTAAAATCAATATTAAAATCTTCAGGCGAAGAACATAAGAAAATAGCCTCAGAACACGGACACTAATTTTAAATTTGAAACAAATATTTATATTTATTTAAATAAGAATATGATAACAAAAAACATTATACATGGCATATTTTCTGATGAGGTTCCTTTAATTGAAGCTTGCAAGAAATTACGTTCTTCGGGTATTCGTATCAATGAGGTTTATTCTCCATTTCCTTTGCATGGTATTGATTCAATAATTGGCGTGCCAAGAACTCGTTTAGCAATTTGTGCTTTCATTTATGGATTAACTGGGTTGGGATTAGCAACATTAATGATGTGGTATATGATGATTAGTGATTGGAATGCTGATATCGGTGGTAAACCAAATTGGGCTTATTATTTTAATATTCCTGCTTTTATTCCTATCTCTTTTGAAGCTACAGTATTTTGTGCAGCGCACGGGATGGCTCTAACGTATTTATTGCGTTGCATGTTGGTTCCAGGAGCTCGTCCAAAAAATGCAGACCCTAGAACGACCGATGATAAGTTTATGATTTATTTAGAATTAAATGATGAACAATCAAAAAAGGCAGAAGAAATTTTACGTTCTAATGGTGTGGATGAAATTAATTACAAAGGAACGCTAGTCATTGAAGCAAAATATTAATAGGATATAAAAAATTAAATTATAATACGGATGAATATAACTTATAAAAATTTGAAACTGATTACTTGCGGAACTTTTGCTGTAATGTTAGTTGCAGGTTTTACATCATGTGGTAAAAAAGACGTAAATAGTCCTGGGTTTGAATTTATGCCCGATATGTACCGTTCGCCATCTGTAGAAAACTACGGAACCTACGTCATTGGTAATGATACTTTAAATAGTGCGATGCTTCCAGTTAAAGGAACTATTTCAAGAGGAAATATACCTTATGCTTATCCAAATACCCCAGAGGGCTATGAGCAAGCAGGTTTGTATTTAAAAAATCCCATTGCACTAACATTTGAAGTAGAAAAAGAAGGTGAGGAGTTGTACGGTAAGTTTTGTATTCATTGCCATGGTGCTGCTGGATTAGGAGATGGCAAAGTTGGCGGAAAATTACCAGGACCTCCACCAGCATATAATGGACCATTAAAAAATTTACCAGAAGGAAAAATTTTTCATTCAATTACCTATGGTAAAAATTCAATGGGAAATCATGCCAGTATTTTAAATGCAAAAGAACGTTGGACTTTGGTTCATTATGTGCAAAAGCTTCAAGGACCAAAAACTATTGCAGTTGACAGTGCAGCTAAATCAGCTTCAACCGTCACAATAGCTGTAGTAACAAAGTAAAGGATTAATAAAATAGTTTTTAAGATTAAATGAATTTTTAAATATGAGCACTGATAAATTAAATTTCGTATTTCCCGCAAAAACAAAAACGCTTTCAATTATATTGATGGCAATTGGAATAGTCTCCATTGTTTCTATGTTTGTTTTTGACACCAATATTGAAGATCATCATTATCAGCACAACCGTGCTTGGGCAAATATTTTTGCAGGCTCTTTCTTTTTTATGGGAATAGCTTTAGCATCCGTTTTCTTTTTGGCCTTGCAATATGCTGCAGAATCAGGTTGGTCTACAACAATTAAACGAGTGATTGAAGCTGTAACATCATTTTTGCCTTATGGCTTATCATTTTTATTACTAATTTTTATTTTTGCTCAATTACATGTTAACACAATTTATCCATGGATGGCAGAAGGAATCAATGTTGAAGGGTCTGAAAACTACGACGCTGTCATTGCGGGGAAAAGTGGTTATTTTGGGTTATTTTGGTGGGTAAGAACAATCCTATATATGGTGGCATGGGTTTTGTTTTCATGGAAATTAAACAAGAACTCACTAGAAGCTGACGCTTTAGGACACGAAGAGTCTAAGGGATTTCATTGGAAAAACATTAAATTAAGTGCTTATTTTTTAGTGTTATTTGCATACACTTCATCCACTTCTGCTTGGGATTGGTTAATGAGCATAGATACACATTGGTTTTCTACAATGATGGGTTGGTATGTTTTTTCAGGAATGTGGATTAGTGCGTTAATTTCAATTACCGTATTGGTAGTTTGGTTAAAGCAAAAAGGATATTTAGAATTTGTAACAGAAAGCACAGTGCATGACATTGGGAAATGGATGTTTGCTATTTCTTTCTTATGGACCTATTTATATTTCTCTCAGTTTATGTTGATATGGTATGCAGATATACCAGAAGAAGTTGTTTATTACAAAACACGCTGGGAATCTTATAAAGCGTTAATGTGGACTGTTTTGTTTACCAATTTTGCTTTCCCAATGATCATGTTAATGAGCCGTGATTCAAAAAGGAATTTTTACTTCTTAGTTTTTGTTGGAACTATTATTTTTATTGGTCATTATTTAGACATGATTATGATTGTAATGCCTGGAACTGTTGGCCATTACTGGACAGGATTAAGCTGGATGGAATTAGGGAACTTCTTATTCTTTTTAGGATTATTTATTTATGTAGTTTTAACTAACCTTTCTAAACGGCCATTGTTGGTTAAAAACCATCCGTTTTTATCTGAAAGTTTACACCACTCATATTAATAAATATTACGTCAAACATTAACAAATAGAACAATAATATGAAGTTATTAATTTTAATCGGACTTGTAATCTTAATCATTGCTGCACATCAATTAATGAGGGTAGTTGAGCTATCACGACAATTAAAAAACACAAAGGAATGGACCGTTACCGATAGTGATAATAAATTTAATGGAAAGCTCATGCTTCTTTTTGGCGTTCTATTTATTGGCTTTTTCTTTTGGCAAGTTGATAGATGGCAATATAACTCTTTGCCCGGAGCAGCATCAGTACACGGATTAAAAGTAGATCAGTTATGGGATTATAATATCTTTTTAATCACTTTTGTATTTGTTATTACAAATTTTGTATTGTTTTATTTTGCATATAAATACGCTGGTAAAAAAACAACAAAGGCAGTTTTCTTGGCACATGATAATCGCTTAGAAATGGCTTGGACAATTGCACCAGCAATTGTTTTAGCAGGGATCATTATTTTTGGTTTAAAATATTGGAACGAAATTACGAATCGCTCAATTGACCCTAATAAAGTTACCATTGAGCTTTACGCAAAGCAGTTTGATTGGAGTGCCCGTTATGCAGGAAAAGACAAAACATTAGGATTAACTGATTATCGTCAGATTGATGGTGGTAACTCGGTTGGTTTAGATACATTGGACGCAGCTGGTTATGATGATATCATTGTGAAAAATGAATTTCATATTCCTGTAAATAAAGAAATTGAGTTTAAGATGCGTTCGCGTGATGTTATACACTCTGCATTTATGCCGCATTTTAGAGCACAAATGAATTGCGTGCCAGGAATGATTACGGAATTTAGATTTACGCCAAATAAAACTACTGCTGATATGAGGAAAGATCCATATGTAATCCAACTCATGAAAGGAATAAATGATGCCAGGGCTTTACAAAATAAGGAACCCGTTGAGTTTGACTATACATTACTATGCAATAAAATTTGTGGAGCTTCTCACTATAATATGCAAATGACTATTATTGTAGATAGTGAAAGTGATTATAATGCTTGGTTAGCAAAGCAAAAAGTAGTGAAAATCATTGCTTCTAAAAATTAATATAATAGATTGATTACTAAAATTAATAAATAAAATGGCAAACGCACAATCAATAGATTTATCAGGACACGCAGCTCATCATGAACATGATCATGCTCACGACGAACATCATGAGTCTTTTGTGGCTAAATATGTATTTAGTCAAGATCATAAAATGATTTCTCGTCAGTTTTTAATAACTGCTGTAGTGATGGCAGTTGTAGCAATGACGATGTCTATCATTTTTCGTTTGCAATTGGCTTGGCCTGGAGAAAAGTTTGCATTTATAAATGCTTTGCTAGGCGATAAGTGGGGTAAAGATGGTATTCTTGACCCAAATATGTATTTAGCATTGGTAACCATACATGGAACAATTATGGTTTTCTTTGTTTTAACAGGGGGATTATCTGGAACTTTTGCAAATTTATTAATTCCCTATCAAGTTGGTGCACGTGATATGGCTTCTGGATTTTTAAACATGCTATCTTATTGGTTTTTCTTTGGCTCAAGCGCAATTATGTTAGGGTCATTATTTATTCAAGATGGCCCTGCTTCTGGCGGTTGGACTATTTATCCTCCATTATCTGCTTTACCAGAGGCTATGCCAGGATCTAAACTTGGTATGACTTTATGGCTAATTTCAATGACTTTATTTATTGTTTCCTCTTTGTTAGGCGGCATTAATTACATCGTTACTATTATCAATCTGCGAACCAAAGGAATGAAAATGACCCGTATGCCTTTAACGATGTGGGCTATTTTGGTAACAGCTATTTTAGGCGTATTATCCTTTCCTGTGTTAGTTTCTTGTGTTGTACTTTTAATATGTGATAGGAGTTTAGGTACAAGTTTTTATTTATCTGATATTTATATTGGGGGACGTCCACTAGATAATGTAGGAGGTAGTCCAATATTATTTGAACATTTATTTTGGTTTTTAGGGCATCCCGAAGTGTATATTGTTTTATTACCAGCATTAGGGATTACATCCGAAATTATTGCAACAAATGCAAGAAAACCAATTTTTGGTTACAGAGCAATGATTGGCTCAATTTTAGCAATTGGTTTTTTATCATTTATTGTTTGGGGACACCACATGTTTTTAACTGGAATGAATCCATTTTTAGGTTCAGTGTTTGTATTTACAACTTTATTGATTGCAATACCTTCGGCTGTAAAAGCATTTAATTATATTACAACATTGTGGAAAGGAAATATTCAATATACTCCCGCCATGTTATTTTCAATTGGTTTGGTATCTTCCTTTGTAACAGGCGGTGTAACTGGAATTATTTTAGCTGATTCAACTTTAGATATTAATGTTCATGATACTTATTTTGTGGTGGCGCATTTTCATATCGTTATGGGCTTATCTGCCATTTTCGGTATGTTTGCTGGAATCTACCATTGGTTTCCAAAATTATTTCTGCGAATGATGAATAAAAAATTGGGCTACTTACATTTTTGGTTAACGTTTATTTCTGCCTATGGCGTATTTTTTCCAATGCATTTTTTAGGTTTAGCTGGTGTTCCCCGTCGTTATTATACAAACAGTAACTTTCCAATGTTTGATAATTTAGTTGACATCAATGAAATAGTTACCGTTTTTGCCATCTTAGGCGCTTTATCACAGATTGTTTTTTTGTTTAATTTCTTCTATAGCATTTTTCGTGGCGAGAAATCGCCTCAAAACCCTTGGAATTCGAACACATTAGAATGGACTACTCCAATGGCAAACATTCATGGAAACTGGCCTGGAAAATTACCAATTGTTCATCGTTGGGCTTATGATTATAGCAAACCAGGCGCTGAGCATGATTTCATTACTCAAATCACTCCACTGGCAGATGGTGAGCATGATAATGGCGGGCATTAGGTTCATTTAATTAATGCGCTTATAATTGGTAAATCTTAAATCTCTAAGGAAGAAGAAATAATAGAGGTTCAATAAATCAATTAGAATAATGATCTGATATATGGGCTTGTATTAATATCAAAATGAATAAATAATTAGAGCCTGCTCAGAAACTGCAAGAATCAGTAAATTCGTACTTTAGCGAGGTAAAATTTATAAATTAATGCAAGGTAAAAAACAAACACTTCCAGTAAAATCGTTCAGAAAGCGTGCATCAACACCAGCCTATGTTAGTCCAAATCAGTTAATTTTTGCTGGATTTGAAACCCCTTTTGAACAGCAACTCACTAAAAATAATCGTTGGATAAAACTTTCGATAATTAGAGTCTGCTCAAAAACTAAAAATGCATGTAAAATCAACACTTTTGAGA
>JBKDJY010000029.1:0-7003 GCA_046345275.1 Bacteroidota bacterium | reverse complement strand
TTATTATTTGAAAGTACGCCCTGAACAAACATTCATGGGCCTCTCCTTTACATCATGAACCGCCGTGTACGAGGCCCGTATGCACGGTGGTGTGAGAGCCTCTCCCTGTCAGCGAAAGCTGGCAGGGCGGGCTACTCGATTTAGCAAAAGTAGTTTTTATTTTCCATATTTTTTATTAAACGAATCGAGGTATTCTTGAAATTCAGTTTGTACATCAATAGCTTTTATTTTACCACTATTAAATATCTCAATACCTCGTGCGTCATCAATAAAGATGTTTTCTTTAATATTTAGAGCCTTTCCATAAACCCACTTTTCAGTTGAACCCACTAAGTAAATTGACTCTCGTGATTTAGGAAATGTTTCATGTAACAAATAATAATAAATCAATTGTGAAAGTTCTGTATGGGTTAAAAAACTATCTATTGTGGTAGTTGAGTCAATTTGTTGACCAACAAATAATAATGGCACACGATAATTCTCTAATTCTGTTGATTTTGCTCTATCACCATGGTCTGATACTACAATAATTAATGTTTTATTCCAAAGATTTTCTTTTTTCAATCTATTGGTCAATTCTAGTAAATACTCATTATGGTAATCATTTTGACTTTTTCCAGTTGTAGCAATCCATTCGGGTGAGTGTCCATATACCATCTCATGAAGTATAAAACCCTTTTCGTTATTTTTAAGAATTTCAATCATTGTTGAAATTGCCGCTTTATCTTCTGTTGCCATTTCCATTTTACTTGAACCAAGGGAAAGCCATTTATCTATATTTTCTATGTCTTTTCTTTCATAAATTTTATCCCAAAATTTACGAGTTGGGACAAATGGCTGGTACTCATAGCAGCTAATAAATGCGTTATAAAAGCCTCGATTTTTAAAATCTTCAGTGATACTTGGTGCTATGTTGACTTTGTCATATAAACTTTCGTCTGAATATGCTCTATAAGGTACTTGAACAGCAGTAACCATTGAAATTAGACTCGTGTATGAATCTAGGTTACTGGTATAGTAGTTTGAATAATAAGCTGAATGTTCTTTATTCTGCTCATAAAAACCATTCTTTATATTAAAAAAACTTTCCTCAAATGAGGCTGATGTTTGACCTTCAAGTACGATAAGCAATATGTTTGAATATTCTAAACTATCACATTTGGGAAATGTAATATTCATTATTTTGTCTTCAACAACAGCTATATTTTGATTGCGGTTTAATGAGGGAACAACTCGTTTTTTTCCGCTCAAAATAGTTTCTGCACTTTTTTGAATACTATATAAAAATGGTTGTGGCGATGGTTGTTTCGAGGATATAACCAAAATTATAATGCATAAAAATGCTACTATTAATTTAAACTTAACCGGAATTCTAATTTGAAGTTTTAAATAATACACAAATATCCCAATACCAAGAGCGATAATGGATGGTATCAACGCTTTAAGCCCCAAATAATCAGAAATAAGCGTTTTTGCACTATTTATATCTGACTCGAAAATGTTTACCGGAAAAATTAAATACTCCCGCAATAACTTGGGATAAGATGCTAAAAGTACACCTCCAACAATAATGAAAATCGAAAATATTTTAATTAACAGGTTTTTAGCCTTATCAGAAATTAAATCAATTATCAACTGAAACAAACCACTCACAAACACTAACAAAATTAAATCATGCAGGAAGGAAATCATTGTTGGAAACAATAACTTTGGGTCTTTGGCCTCAAATAAAAAGAAACTATGTAAAATTAATTGATATAAAATAAAGGCTAATACCAATCTTAAAAAATCATTTCCGCTGTTTTTTTGTGATAATTTATTCATAATTCAGTCTATATTAATCATGTAGAAAGCTCTTTTACTATTTTTGCTAACGTTTTGCAGCTACAAGATGTTGGCGATTTCGGAGACGAAAACTGTCTGCCACCACTGAACTTGATACGAAGCACAAAACTTCATTTAACCACTGAACCGCCAATTTCTTGTAGGTGCTGTTATGTGCCGTTTTTGTTGTCAAGTAGTGTCGTCAACTTGTTATTAAAATCCTTTGTTCCATTGTCAAGTGAGCCGAAAAATTGTCTGTCAAATTGTTCAACTGTCTTGATTGCTTGTTTAATATTTTTTAGTCCAATTTCAGTAAGTCCAACTGTTTTGGCTCTTGTGTCTGTTTCGTGTTCTTGTCGTTTGATAAGTCCTTTTGTTTGCAAGGTTCTCAAAACTGTTGAAGTCGTCATTGGGTCAATTTTAGTATGGTTGGATAACAAAATTTGCGTTACATTTTGTTTATCCAATGTTAGCCAATGAATACTAGCAAGTAGTACAAATTGAGAATGTGTCAAGTCAAACTTCTCTAAGGCTTTTTTAATTTCACGTTGCCACAAGTTTGTTACTTGCCACAATAAAAACCCTGTGCTATCTTCGGACTTTTCAAAACTAAAATCTGTCTTTGGCATAATAGTTTTAGTTTTTTTCAGCAAGTTTAATTAGTTTCTCAACTGCGATAGGAAGTCCAACTTTGATTTTGTTACCAATTACTTTTGAAAACAAAAAAGTCATAAAACCTGTCATTACAACTTTATGTGTAATTTCTAGTCCTTCTTTGGTTTCTGTCATAGTATGGATAAAGTCCATTTTGCAAAGCGGTAAAAAACTTCTGTCGGTAAATGATTTGAAGTTGGTGCATTCAGTCATTTCAAATTTTGTTTTTGGTCCACCTGCTGGTTTCAAAATCCCTTTTGTTCCTGTTTGGAATTGTCCAAATAGTTCAGACGTTTCAACTTCTGCGTCCCAAAGTTTCCAATTAGGAACGTCTGCCCAAAGTTTCCAAATTTGTTCTTTCTTCGCTGTCGTTTTACGAGTTACTTCTGTTGTCCACATATTAAAATTATTTGCTTGACGAAATTGTCGGTACAAATATAATATGTGCGCTTATAATAAGCAAATTTTCTTTCAGTTTTGTCGCAGGTTGTCGATTTTGGGTGTCTCGGTAAAATGGCACATAACGGTTGGCAGCTAAAAGAAGTGGCGGCTTTGGAAAACTAAACTATCTGTACCCACCAAACTTTATTAATTGCACAAATGTTTGTATTCGCACTTCCCCAGCCATTTTTTTAGGTGCTGTTATGCGGTCGTTTATTTTTTATAGTCCACTGCCAATAAAAATAGGGCAAAAATATTGGTACATATACCGCTGCTTTTACTTCAGAAAATGCTACATAAAATCCACTCCACTCTATTCTAAACGTCTTAAAAAACCCAAATTTACTTTTGTAAAATGGTGCTAATCTAAAGCCATACATAATTTCAAATTTTCTGGGCACATTATCCAAATAGGTAAACGTAGACCCATAAGAAGTGTGTGCATGAAAGCTGATTCGTTTCAATCGATAATCCAAACCTAAAGAAAAATCTGGCGTAATTTTGCCTGCAAACGTTTTCTCCACGGGATTCACCGAATCTTTATTCACCAATCGTAAATGTTGAGAATACGTACCTCCAACCGAAAGATGAACCTGGAACTTTGGATGCAATTTCCAACTAGCATTAAAGCGGTTGTACCAACTTGAACCTCTCCTAAACGTGGCAAAATAGGGATTATCCGCTTGATCAAATTCATTGGGTAAATATTGATACATGGTTTCAAAAGCTAAAGCTGGAATTCCTTTATTTTGCTCACGCATTTTCAATCTAAAATTAAAACTCGGAACAGGTAAATGATTGGGTGTAAAAAGCCCTCCAATTAAGGGTAAAAAATCTATTTCGGCTGTTAACCAATCCGTAATGCCAATAAACCCCCAACTGGGTAATGGTAATGAATTAAGCGATTGTGCATATATAGCTTGCCCCTTTTTTAAGGTATATGCTGTATTGCTATTTAAAGGATGTAGATATATGTCAGTTTGAAGTCCTTTATTTAAAGTGTCTGCAAATTTGTTCTCTTTTTTGTCTGTCTGCGAAAATACTTTTAAGGAGCACAAAAATAATATTACACAGAAATATTGTCTTAACATGATGGTCGTCTTTATAAATGCCGCATAACGTTTTGCAGCTACCCGAAGGGCGGGAGTTTTACCACAAAACTTGATTTGAAATACTAAAGTTTGATTAACCACAAAACTGTCTTTGGAACACGAAACCCCGCCTTTTGGGTAGGTGCTGTTATGCCCAGTTTTTCTTTCCATTCTAATAGTTTCGTTTATTTGTCAGCTTACCAACTTTTAATTTTTCTAGGTACAAGTTCAAACTGTCCTTGTTAAAAAATACGGTTGGTTCTTCTGGATTATTTTTGATGTCAATTAGATAAAAGAATGTAATGTCTGATTGTTTTACATTTTTAATAAAAGTCAAGTCACCTTCTTCAATTCGTTTTTGAAAGTCTGCTTTTGCAATGCTGTCAACTGTTTTATTGAGTAATGTGTCAAGATAAAGTTTACTGTTGTCAGCTAAATTCATTGTCTTAACTGTTTCACTCCATAATTTATAGCGTATGTGATTATATGCAAGTTCTGCAACGCTGTCTAACGGATGTTGTTTTGTTAAAATAAAATTGTCATTCCAAAGCACTTCATAAATAGAACCGTCAACAAGAACTGTCGAAAAACCACCACCACCTTTGTTTGTATTGTAATTTAAAGATTCTTCCGAGTCGTCTATAGCCATAACATAATAATTACCAATAATATTGTCGCTTGTGTTTGTGTCAAAACCGAAACAACCCGTCAAAATTGTCGAGATAAAAACTAATATGTAAAAGCTATTTCGTCTTGTCATTGTGTCGTCCTAAAATTGGGCATAACGTTTTCGCGCTAAGCAACGGTTTGATTTGAAACCGTGTCTTGCCGAAATGTGTATAACAAAGATAACTGCTTATTGGACTTTTGCAAAGCGAAAATAACTGTCTTTCGCGGAGCGACCGCTTTTGCAAAAGCTTTGTTGTCTGCCAAACTGTTTGCTTAGCGTGTGTTATAGCCAGTGCTTCTTTCTGTTGTCATCGAGTTTATCGTCTTTTAAGCGTCATAAAAAGTCCGTGGGCAAAGCCAATTATTATGTGTCCGATGATAAATAAAATTCCAAGACCAAGTTGCCCAAGACCATATTCATCGTGTCCTGTCAATAGCTTGGAATAGTTAACTACAAATGTCATATATGCAATAAACACCAGTGTGTGGACAGCAAATATTTTCCAAAATGATTTCCGTTTTGCTAACATTAAATATGTCGCAAGTAGCAGTAATGGAGAGGATAAAAGCAATATGAGAAATACGTTATACATTTATTTTGCTTGTCTGTCTATTGATGGATTTATTAAGGTTTAAGACTTGGTCAATAAGAATTTTGTTTGACACCCAAAGCAGTCCGCCAAGGACATAAGCACCTATTTTCCAGTTTTCACCTTGATAGATAAAGGAGTCGTGAAAAGTCTTTTCGATAACTACTTGCTCAAATGTCCACAGAATGAAATTCAGAATGAAGCTTAAAGCAGTCCAACCAAACTTGTAGTTTGTTGTCAAGTAGTAAAAAATAATTTGCAAAACGAATATTGTCACGTAAATAACTGTCATAAAATGCCAACCAATGTCAGAAAGCAAGACAAGTGTTCCTTCGACAATCGGTATTGTCAAAAGAGCCAGTCCTAGTCCGAGTATGTATTGTATGGTCGTCTTTTTTAGCATTGGCTATAACGTTTTGCAGATTTGCGATGGGCGGGATTTTTACCACAAATGTTGATGCGGAGCACAAAACTTTCGGCTACCACAAAACTGTTTGCGGAGTACGAAACCCCGCCTATTGCAAATGTGCTGTTATGCGTATGTGCTTTTACTTCTGCTATCATTTGTCGCCCGTTTTATGTTTCTTTTTTTCTGCAAATTTTTCAATTTCTGTAATTTCGTCTTGGAAATAGGAAGTTGTCCGTAAGCAATTGTATGTCCAAAAAGTGTTTTTTGCTTTTGGAAATTTAAAGTCATTCTTTACTTGTCCGAAGTAGGTTTCGTTTTCACCATAAACAATATACTTTTTGCCTATTTCAAACCTTATTCCGCAGTCGCCACCACCAAGTCCTGTGAATATTGTCAAGGTGTCGGTCGTGATTTTACCTTTGTAAATGTCTTCAACCAAAAAGTCGTAACGTGCAATTGTCATTTTACTCATTGGTGAGTTTCGCATTGTCGTGTCGTTAGGAAACATTTTAAGCATTGTTGAGTCGGTCAGTGTAATGAGTTTTTTGCTTAAAACAATCCCAACAACAACTGCATCTGCGTGTTTTACTTCTTCCTGAACCGTCCTTTGTCCAATGCAAGAACAGGCGAAAAGTCGTCCTGAAATACTTGTAAAAAATAGAAGTGTCAATATGGTTACTGTCGTTCTCATAGCATTACGCATAACGTATGGCGGCTACCAGTAGTTGGCGTTTGGAACACTCAACTGTCTATACCTACAAATGTTTATTTAAAGATACAAATGTTTGTTAGCAAAGCCAAACGAAACTAAAAGTCTGCGTAGCAGGCAATAAATTGGCTTTGCGATGACCACGTCCGCGCCAATTACTGGTAGGTGCTGTTAGTGGTAGTTATTTTTCTAAGCCCGAATACTTTTTGTAAATAGCTCGGTAACCGAATAGTCGTCCAATTGGAGCAATAGTATTCATTAATATTTTTTGAACCCCAATCGGAATGTCCGCAAGATATGATTTACTGTCAAGATATTTAAGTGAAACTAACTCTTGGACTAAACCATATTTTCCATTTTTACTTTTTCCGTCAGCAGCAAGTCCCACTAAGTTTTCTATCAAAAAGTCAAAGTCTAATGCTGGTGTTACTGAATGAACATAGATTACCGCATCATTGTCATCATTGTAATGATTGTGAGGTATATTCTTAGGAAATGTTATTTTTTCTCCTGCAGAAATTTTCTTTGTTTGTCCTTCAAAAAAAATAGTTAATTGTCCTGAAATAACTTCGAAGGTTTCGTCTTGAAGAACGTGGAGGTGTTTGGGAACAAGTTG
>JBKDJY010000028.1:0-21649 GCA_046345275.1 Bacteroidota bacterium | reverse complement strand
TAAGATGCACCATAATTTGGATGAGGTTAGCGATTTTATTATAAAGGAAACTCATGAATTAACTTCTAAGCAAGTGGTGGATACATCCAATTTTAAGTATATTTTTTCAGACTTAGTTTGGACTATTTAATTTATCATTTTGGTATAATTCTACCATGTATGCTCATCTAGATGTTTTTCAACTGTACTGACATTCAATGTTTACTCAACATTTACTAAACAAACTGAGTTTGATGAAATGTAAAATCATGATTGTAATCAAACATAATTTGCTAATCAAGTATCTTTATTTACCTTAGCTTAACCGAACTTTTAAGCGATAACACATATCTGATAGCGCTAAAACAACAAGACGTATATGCCCATCAAAAATTAATCATTCATAAAAACTAAGAGCAATGAAAAAAATGTTATTTATGCTTTGTTTTATTTCTTCAACCATTGCAAATGCGCAATTGTGGTGTACGCCAGGTTCAATAAATAAATGAAACTTTTTGCTTCTAATTATTAAGCATAATTGGCATAACGAGCATCAAAATATCTTCTGAGGGATTTGCTTTTTGAGTAGGAATAATTAATCCAGCACGGTTAGGCGCACTCATTTCAATTGTAATCTCATCACTTTCAAGGTTAGAAAGCATTTCCAGAACAAATTTAGAATTCAATCCAATTTCTAAATCTTCGCCAACATAGGTACAAATCAATGTTTCATGACCTTCATTGGCAAAATCTAAATCTTCAGCAGACAGCGTGAGTTGACTACCATTTATTTTTAAACGAATTTGGTGAGTTGCTTTATTTGCAAAAACACTCACACGACGAATGCCTCCCAAAAGAGATAGTCTATCCACAGTCAATTTGTTAGGATTTTGTTTTGGGATAACAGCTTCGTAGTTTGGATATTTTCCGTCAATTAAACGACAAACTAAATTGATGTTTCCAAAATTGAAGTAAGCGTTTGTTTTATTAAACTCTACTTTAACAGCATCATCAACACCAACCAATAAAGTTTTCAAAACATTCAAAGGTTTTTTTGGCATAATAAAAGACGCAGAAGCACCTGCCTTTGCATCACTTCGCGTATAGCGCACTAATTTATGTGCATCAGTGGCCACGAACACTGAATTTTCTTCATTGAATTGACAAAATACGCCGCTCATTACTGGACGTAAATCATCGTTGCCAGTTGCGAAAATTGTTTTATTAATAGCATTTGCTAAGACATCGCTTTTTATAATTACCGATGTAGCATCTTGCACTTTTGGAAGTTTAGGATATTCATCGCCATTATGCCCAGTTAAGGTATAATCTCCAGTTTCGGTTTTTAATTTGGCGCTAAATTTTATTGTATCGATGATAAATGAAACGGGTTGTTCTGGCAAATTACTTAAAGCTTCTAATAAGGTTTTGGCTGGGATTGCAATGCTACCACTTTCAGTTGATTCAACTTTAAAGCTAGTCGTAATGGTTGTTTCCATATCACTCGCATAAAGTGTGAGTGAATTTTTATTTAATTCAAACAAAAAACAATCTAAAATTGGAATCGTATTATTTGCATTGATAACACCATTAATAGATTTTAAATGTTTAAGTAATATGGAGGATGATACAACGAAATTCATAGGCTAAGGTTTAATTTTACCAAATTTAGCCATATGAAACTATTAAAGTGAGATAAGAATTGGCTACTTATAAACTTTTTTTTAACATATCAAAAAGGCTAATAGGCAGGAATAAAATAGCTATAGGGCTGAAGCATTTTACCAAAAACATAAAACTGACCAATGCCATAAACATTGGTATTATATTTTATGAAAAGTCTGTCTGGATCATATTTATAATTCACGCCATAATTTTCATTTTTGCTCGCTATAGGAGATTTGTGATATAAATAAATACTTTGTGTTTTTGAGTCTCTGTCAGTAATGGAGATCGAAGCAAATGGACGTCCGTTTTTTGAAAGAGAATCTACAACATGGTTTTTTTCATCAAGCACCAATTCGCAGTTTACGTTTAAAAAATAGGTAATATATTGTTTTATTTTACTTTCATCATACTTAATTTCTTTCCCTTTCAATGTTTTAATTGAAAAGCGCTGCATACTTATTAAATCAATAATATATGAAGAGTCAGGGACATCGGTATATTCTATTTTAATATATTTTATTTGTGGTGGTCTGATTCCTACAACGAGACGATCTCTCCAATCGATTTCTTCAGTTAAGTAACGCGTATTTAAAAACCCTTCAAATCCTGGAAGATGCGTTATGAAAGGCTCGTCATAATTCTCGTCAGAATCTAAATTGGTCAAAAGCATATAGGTTCCTAAATGATCTTGTGTGGTGTGCCCCACATAATATTGTTTCACTTTTTCTCCTTTGCTATAAATTTCAACTTTGATAGATTTTGAAGCCATTATTCTAATTACATTTTCACGCCCAAGTTTAGACACAGGAGATTTCACTTCAACATTTGCGATGGTTTTCAATAAGGTTTCTAAAATATCGTATCGCGCTTTATAGGTGTTGTTAAGCATCCAAACACCATTTATTTTATCTAACGTAATTGATTTGCCATTTTTATCAGCCATGAAAATTTTATCAATTTGTGCTGTATCTTTAAATTTAAAATTACTAGCATCTTTATTTAAGGTCGTGTTTGTGTTTTTAGTTTTATAAAAATAAATGGAAATGCCTGCTAAAATTGTTAGCAATATGATGATGATGGAAGATTTTTTCATGTGTAGATATTATTTTTTTTAGTAATCATATTGAATACTCCGTTTATTCTGTATTGTCAATTGAGGCAAAGTGGATTTTTCATAAGATGATTAGTTTACAGAATATTTTTTTCTACGAATGTAAAATTGCAAAAGACCTAATAAAATTAATCCTAATAAAGGGTAAACAACATTAATTATTTTCCATTTGGTAGCTTGTGTGGATATTTTCTTTTTATCTAAAAGGCGTAGTTTTACTTCACGAGAGCGAAGCTGTAATAAGCCCTGATCATCTAATAAATAATTCATACAATTTAACAAAAAGTTTTTATTGGCAAATTCTTGCTTGGTATAAATATCATATCCCAAAGGATAAATCATGCTTGTGCTTCTTTGGTATTCGTTTTTAGCAATGTCTCCATCAGAGACAATAATCATTTTGGTTGGAACACTTTGATCTTTAAATTGGAATGAAGAATCATTCACAAACATGGCTGAAATTCTGTTTTTGTAAAGAGATTCAAATTTACCTTCTAGCAAACAAGCAACATTTTGAAAAGAGTTTTGATATTGTAATTCATTGGGTCTGTTTTTAATCATGGCAAGTGCCACACGAGCGGGAGTTGGCTGCGTCTTGGTGTATTTAGAAGTTTGTAATAAAATTGTTTTTTTTACATTTTTCGTATTCAAGGTATCAATTGTTCCAATAAATTCAGTTTTTATTAAATCTAAATTTTTGACAATGGGATGATTTGTAGTTGGCAAAATAAGTGGATAATACATCCAAGGAAACAATTTAAAGTCTGGTTGCCCAGCTTTAAATCCAACATTAACAGGGATTCGCGAACATTGCAAATCCTGAACCAAAACAGGATTTAGCCTAACACCATACTTAAATAAAATGTCATCTAAATTTAATTCATTTTTGAAACCCAAGGTATATCCCCTTTTCACCAGCGTATCTCTGTTTGTGTATACTGGATCAATCAGCCAAAGTGCTTTGCCGCCGTGCATGATAAATTGATCAATGATAAATTTATCTTTTTCATCATAAACAGAATCGGGCTGCGCAATGATAATGGCATCTGCACCTTTTAAAGCATAAAGTTTATGATTGATGTTAATTCTTGATACGTTATAATATTCAGTGAGTGAGCGCATAAAATCAGCCCCATGAATGGTGTCAAGCTCATCATGGCCTTCAACAAAAAGCACTTCTGGTTTTTTTATCAGCTGAGTTTTTCTAATGCTATTGGATAAACCATACTCCAATTCTTGTACGGAATTGTTAATGCTATTTTCTTGATCAATGCCAACTTTGCGTTTATAAATTTGCCAAACCGTTTCTTTGCCTTTATAAGTAACAATGGCGCCAGGCCAAATAAGCGTTTCGGAAGTTTTTTGAGAAGTCTTGTCTATGATTTGCTCAGGCATGATGCCTCTCGTGTAAATTTGTCTTTGAAGTTTATCAATTTCTTCTTTGCTAGGATTATCAAGCGGATCAATAAATTCATAAACAATGTTTCCTTCAGAGTAAGAGGCGTATTCATCAAGCAATTCCTTTGTTTCATTTCGTAAACGGGTAAAACTCGGATTAAAATCGCCTTGTAAATATATTTTTAAATATAAAACATCGTTCAAGCTTTTTATTAATTTTTTGGTTGATTCTGACAGCGTATAGCGTTTTTCAGATGTTAAATCAAAGCGTTTGAAAAGAAATGAGCCAACAAAATTTAGCAAAAGCAAGATGCTAAATAAACTCAGTAAGGTGAGTAAATCTTTTTGTTTTTGAGAATTTCTTTTTTGAGCCATTTTCAATTATTATTTTTTTGCGATTTTAAAAAAGCTTCTAAATCCATATAAACAACTTCCCAAATATGCCCATCCAAATCACTAAAAGCTCTTGAAAACATAAAATCAAGTTCTTGAACTTCGCGAGCTTCTATGGCACCTAAGCTGATTGCCTTATCAACAAACTCATTTACCTCTTGCCTATTTTCTTTGCTAATTGCTAATAAAACTTCTGTCGTTTGATGAGCATTGGCAATTTCTTTTTTAGTAAAATCTTTAAAGTGCGAATGCTCTAAAAGCATCACAAAAGTAGAATCATTAATAATTAAACACGTTGCTACCTCATTAGAAAACATTGAATTGAATTCAAAGCCAAGCGCTTTAAAAAATGCGTTAGATTTAATAGTGCTTTGAATGGGAAGATTTACAAATAATTGTGTGGCCATTTATTGTGCGTTAGGGTGAATTACCATTTTCTACTTTGTAAAACAATTTTTGAAAGTAAATTAAAGAAAGCAATGATGCTTAAAAAATAAATAACATCTCTGGTATCAATAACTCCTCTACTCATGCTTGTATAATGTTGATTCATTCCTAAATCTTTTACAAATGAATCATATTTTCCAAATAAGCCAGAAGCGGAAATAAAATCAAAGCCTACATAAGTGATGAAACAAAGGAGTAATGCCATGATAAAAGCAATAACTTGATTTTCTGATATGGCTGAAGCAAAAGTACCAACTGAAACAAAACCTGCGCCTAAAAACAAGAGGCCAATATAAGAGCCCCACATTCCGCCACTGTCTAAGTTACCTTTTGGATAACCCAATTGATAAACTGAATAATAATAAATAAAAGTTGGTAACAGTGAAATGATAACAAGTGCTACTCCTGCTAAGTATTTTGCAAAAACAATTTGCATTTCTGTTAAAGGTCGAGTAAGCAATAATTCAATGGTTCCTGTTTTTTTTTCTTCAGAAAAGCTGCGCATGGTAATGGCAGGTATTAAAAATAAATACACCCAAGGAGCTAATATAAATAGAGGATCGATATTGGCAAACCCATTATCTAAAACATTAGATCCTGCGCTTTCGGATGGAATAAGCCACATAAAAGTAGCTATCCCTGTAATAAAAACACCAATCGCAATGTAGCCAATTAATGAACTAAGAAACCCTCGAATTTCTTTAATGAATAAAGTAAACATAAGCAGGTCAAAAATAACAATTGATTTGATAATTTAAACAGCAAATTTTCATCATCTCAATAAAATTAAATGTAATTTTATCAGATATTGCCTCATGAATTTTTTAGCAAATTTATTTTCATATATTTTTCATCCATTATTAATGGTAACATACTTGTGTACCGTTGTTTTTTTTGGAATTGAAAATAGTATGTTTGATTTATTTACTCCTTTAAAATTAAAGATTATTATACTAACAACTGTTTTTGCATTTACTTTTTTAATGCCTGTACTAAATTTGTTAATTTTATTAAAATTAAATTATGTTTCTTCTTGGAATGTAAAAGATCGAAAACAGCGCACTTTTCCTTTATTAGCAAGTTCTATATGTTATTTTGGATTATTTTATATGCTTTATCAATTTCCTATTTGGCCCAGTATAAAATTAATTGTGTTAGGTGGAGCCATAAGTATTTTTATTGCAGCCATGGTAAATTATTATTGGCAAATTAGCACGCATATGATTGGTGTTGGTGGATTTTTGGGAGTTTTGCTGGCATTTAGTTTATTTATGCAATTACCAATTTTAATTCTTATTTCTATTGTAATTTTCATGTGCGGCTTAATTGGATTTTCTCGTTTATATTTAAAAGCCCATTCTTCAAGCCAAGTTTATGCGGGTTTCTTTGTTGGTTTAATCCTTCAATTTGGATTATTTTTTATAGCCCATCAAATACAAATGGTATGAATTTAGTCACTGGCGCAACCGGAACTATTGGCGCACAAATAACTTATAGGCTATTGCAGCAAAACAAAACCGTTGTGTGTACGAAACGTAAGGGTAGTGATATTAATAAAACTAAAAAATTATTTTCTTATTATTCCTCAGATTTTGAAGAACTATTTAATCGCATTAAATGGATTGATGCTGATATCTGTGACATCTATTCTATTTTAGATGCTTTAGACGGAATACAATATGTTTATCATTGTGCAGGATTTGTTTCTTTTGATATAAAAAATCAAAAAAAAATATTTCAGATAAATGTGGAAGGAACGGCGAATATTGTAAATGCCTGTTTAGAAAAAAAAGTAAATTTATGCCACGTCAGTTCAATCGCTGCGATACAGAACACAGATATTGCAAAAAATATTCATGAAGGCGTTTATTGGAAATCAAGCCCCAATATTGGCAATTATGCCATTAGTAAATACAATGGTGAAAGGGAAGTGTGGAGAGGAATGGAGGAAGGATTGAATGCCGTTATTGTGAATCCAGGAATTGTATTATCTCCGGGTTTTTGGAATCAAAGCTCAGGCAAGTTATTTAATTTCTGTTATAAAGGTTCTCTATTCTATACGAATGGAGTAAGTGCTTCAATTGACGTCACCGATGTTGCAAATTGTATGATTGAATTAATGGATAAAAAATTATATCATAACCGATATATTTTGATTGAAAATAATTATTACTTTAAAGACATTCTGAGTAAAATACATATTTCTTATGGAAATAAAGCACCTCGTTTTCTTGCAACCAAAGCTTTATTAATGCTTGCAACGATTGCCGAATCTATTAGAAGCGGATTTAATAAATTAGAACCAATTTTTACGAAAGAAACCGTAAAAGCGAGCTTGGATATTAATACTTACTCAAATTCAAAAATAAAAATGTCAATAGGATATTCTTTTAAACCGATTGATGAAAGTATAAAATTTATAACTGGTTGCTACAAAAAGGACTTGGCAGAACGAACAAACTCTATTTAATTAAATTATAAAACGGTTTTAGTTTAAATAATCATTTTATAATCCAGTTCCAAAATGTGTCATGCTTTCTTTTTTAGTTGGATTAATGGTCATTACTGGTAAATTACTAATGTCAACGACCCTTTGAGCCTCTGTTCCACTAAATAATTCTTTAATGTTTAAGTTTGGCTTATTCATAATAATGATTAAATCAGATTCAACTTTATTTGCATATTCTACAATGGTGTCTGCTAAATTATCACTAGCAATGGATTTGTTTGAGCAAGAAATTCCTTTTGCCTTGATGAATTGTTTTACTTGGTGTGAGTATGCTAACAATTGATTTTCATAAGCTGCATCTGATAAACTAAATACCGCTAAGATTCGGATGGATGCACCAAAATAATGAGCAAATTGAATGGCTACGTCAACTTTTTCACGCGATTCGCGGGACAAATCAAGTGGCAGTAAAATATTTTCACAACCATCTTTGTTTTCTTTTCCTCTAATTGAAATAACGGGGCAATGACATTCTCTGATCATTTTTGAGGCGCTGGCACCAAGAATATTTTTTGCGTTCATATGGCTTTCAAGTCCTACCATCACTAAAGTTGCATTGATTTCTTTGGCAATTCGAGGAACCTCAAGATAAATATTTCCTTTTACGTTCATAAACTCAGTGGGTGAACCACTTTCGGTTTCTGTCTGTTTTGTTAACTTATTTAATTCATCATACATTTCAGCCCTAACTTCTGTGTAAGCATGCAGCAAAATAATTTTTGAATGTGTATATCTCGCTAGATTATAGGCTTGTTTGATCGCTAATAAAGATTGTGCTGTAAAGTCAATTGGAATCAATAATACGCCTCTTTCTTTAAGTTTCATAACTAAATAATTATTGGTTTGTAAGACTACAAAATTAGTTAAATTAATGATATTAAGCCAATAGTTGAACCCTAGATTAATAATTACACCAATTCTCTTGATACTTCAACTGATGAGCTTTAAGAAGGGTATCTCTAAATACGCAATGATAATTCTTGATTAAATAATGGGTACCTGACTTATTGAATCAACTCTTTAATTTGATTCAGGTGGTGAACGGCGTACTTTATGCTTTTTACACCTTCAATGGTTAACCATAGTTTATGATGGGATTCTTTCATTTGGCAATATTTATGATTTTTTTGCACATATAAAATGACTGCTTTAAATATGGGAGAGTTATAATAATCGCTATCCTGTTTGCTTAAAAAATAGCAAAGCATTTTACCGTTTTTTAGGGCCAGCTTTTCAAATCCTAATTTCATCGCCTTCCAACGCATGGGTACCACATTAATTAAATCTTCTGTTTCAATAGGTATGGGTCCAAAACGATCTCTTAATTTAATTTTAAAATTTTCTAATTCATCTTCTGTCAGCACATTATCTAGTTCTCTATAAAGCATTAAGCGTTCAGTTAAATTACTTACATAACTATCAGGAATTAGTAATTGCAAATCAGTATCTATAACTGTTTCTTTTACAAACTGACGGGAGAATTGAGATTTATCGACATCAACACTTTCTCCAACATCAATTATTTCTTGATACCAGTTTTCTTGTTTTAATTCTTCAATGGCTTCGTTTAATATTTTCATATACGTTTCAAATCCCATATCATTAATAAACCCACTTTGCTCACCGCCTAGTAAATTTCCTGCACCACGAATGTCTAAATCACGCATTGCAATTTGAAACCCACTTCCCAAATCGCTGAATTCTACAATGGCAGTGAGTCGTTTTCTGGCTTCATGGTTTAAATGAACGAAAGGCGGCGTTAATAAATAGCAAAATGCTTTCTTATTACTTCGTCCAACGCGTCCACGCATTTGATGCAAGTCACTCAAGCCAAAATTTTGAGCATCGTTGATGATAATGGTATTGGCATTGCTAATGTCTAAGCCAGATTCAATAATGGTTGTGGCGACTAACACATCATATTCGCCTTCAATAAAACTGAACATGACATTTTCGAGCGTATCTCCCTCCATTTGTCCATGTCCAAATACAACCCTCGCTTCTGGGACTAATCTTTGAATCATTCCAGCAACTTCTGCAACGCTTTGTACTTTATTATGTACAAAATAAATTTGACCTCCACGGCTCATTTCATAAGAAATAGCATCTCTTATCGCTTCTTCCGTAAATGAAATTAATTTGGTTTGAACAGGATATCTGTTTGCTGGTGGGGTACTGATAACTGATAAATCTCTAGCGCCCATTAAACTAAATTGTAGTGTGCGTGGGATCGGAGTTGCCGTTAGAGTTAATGTATCTACACTTGTTTTAAAAGTTTTTAATTTATCCTTAATGCCCACACCAAATTTTTGTTCCTCATCAATAATGAGTAATCCTAAATCTTTAAACTTAATATCTTTTCCAACAATTTTATGGGTACCAATCAAAATATCAATTTTCCCATCAGATGTTTTTTCTATAATTTCTTTGACATCTTTAGTACTTCTAAATCTGTTGATATAATTAACATTGCAAGGTAAATTTTTTAATCGTTCGCTAAAAGTTTTATAATGTTGATATGCTAAAATGGTTGTTGGTACTAATATCGCTACTTGCTTACTATCACATACGGCTTTAAATGCTGCACGAATGGCTATTTCTGTTTTTCCAAATCCAACGTCACCACAAATCAAGCGATCCATTGGGTGCGATTTTTCCATATCTTTTTTTACTTCAGCCGTTACTTTTATTTGATCTGGCGTATCTTCATAGATAAAGGAAGCTTCTAATTCATGTTGCAAATAATTATCGAGTGGATAGCGATGACCTGTTTGCGTTTTTCTTTTAGCATACAATTTAATTAAATCATAAGCTACCTCTTTCACATTGCGCTTGGTTTTTTGTTTTAAAGTGCTCCAAGTTGTGGAACCAATTTTGTCAATGCGAGGCACATTCCCTTCTTTGCCAGTATATTTACTAATACGGTGCAAGCTGTGAATACTGACGTATAAAAAATCGTTGTCTTTATAAACTAATTTTACGGCCTCTTGTTGTATGCCATTGTTTGTAGTTTTTACGAGCCCACCAAAGCGACCAATACCGTGGTCTATGTGCGTAACAAAATCTCCCGGATTTAATGATGAAATTTCCTTTAGCGTTATCGCCTCAGAAGTTTTAAACTTGGTTTCTTTTAATTTAAAACGATGGTATCGTTCGAAAACTTGATGATCTGTGTAGCAAGCAATTTTTAAATCATGATCAATGAACCCTTCGTGCAAATTTATTTTTATATGTTCTATTAAACTATCGGCCGTTCGATGATCTTTTGAAAGTAAATCATTGAAAATGGTATTTAATCTTTCTGCTTGTTTGGTATTTTCGGTGGTTAAATAATTTTTATAACCTTTTGCTTTGTTGGATTTTAAATCATTGATAAGTAAATCGAAATTCTTTTGAAAATGAGGTTGTAAACTTTGATTAAAGGATATTTCTTGTGATGCTAAATGTTTTGAAAGACCAAATTCAATGACATTAAATTTTTTTACCTGAGTCAAATAATCTTCTCCTGTTAAATATAATTCGTTAGGTGAAAGTCTTGTAACCATTGATTCCAATGACTGATAAGATGCTTCTGCTTTTAAGAATATATTGTCGATTAAATCTTTGGAATAAACTACGTCGTCGAAACATAAAATCGTGTTGGTATTCAAATAATCAAAAAATGATTTTCGTACTTCAATAATTTGTGACGAATTGATGTCGGGTATGATGGTAAAAAAATCGTAATGATGAATTGATAATTGAGAAATTGGGTCAAATGTTTTAATGGCATCAACATCATTGCCAAGTAACTCAATGCGGTAAGGCAAATCATTTGCAAAAGAAAATACATCCACAATTCCTCCTCTAATGGCATATTGCCCTGGCTCTACAACAAAATCGCATAATTTGAAATCATAACTTTGTAAAAATTCTTGAATAAAATCGATGCCGAGTTTTTCTCCTTTTTTAATGACTAAAGTATTTTTATTTAAGCTATTTTTTGAAACTACTTTTTCGGCTAAGGCTGCGGCATAGGTTACTACAATGCCAGAATAATTATCTTTGCTTAACTGACTTAATGTTTCGGCCCTTTCTTGTACGGAAGCATTGTTCGTTTTTTCTTCTTTATATGGGAGTTTATAACTTTCTGGAAAATAATGAATGTTCTTCTCTGGCATTAAAGTCTGTAAATCGTTTAATAGATAAGCGGCTTTCTCTTTATCATTACAAACAATTAAGAAATCAAATGAGGTGTTTTGAAAGATATCATTTACAAAAAACGCAAAAGAAGATCCGCGTAAACCCGAAAAAAACAGATTTGTTTTAAAGTTTACTTCTCTTTTTTGTAATTCATTCCAAAACTTACCGTTCCACCACATTCAATGGCATTAAAGATAAGTTTATTTTTAAGATTTTAGAAAATATAACATTAGGAATTAGAGTTTAGTCTCTTTCCTTAAGCCAAGCGGTAACCGCTGGGGCTAATTCTTTTTGTGATTTGCTTCCTACAAAAACACCTATATGCCCTCCTTTAAAACTGTACAATTCTTTATCTTTAGAACCAACTAAATCATTCAATGGAATGGTTGCAGCTGGCGGCACTAAATGATCTTCAGTGGCATATATATTTAATAAATTACATGTTAAATTTTTCAAATTTACTTTCTTGCCCCCTACTTCTAATTTACCAATTGCCAATTTATTACCTTGGTATAAATCTTTCATAAATTCTTTAAAGCATTCTCCAGCTTGATCAGGACTTTCACTAATCCATTTTTCCATGCGCAAAATATTAAGTAATTTATCTGGATCGCTGACGGCATTGGTTAAAGTTTGCTGTTTAACTAACTTCATCATCGGTTTAAGTATATCAAATCCTTGATTTAAAAAATTACCAGGAATGATGCCATTGAAACCTTCTACCACTTTGTCAAAATCCATATCCTTACTCCATTTAAATAACAAGCCATCGTTTGTTTTAAAATCAATAGGCGTAACGTGTGTTACTAAATTTTTTATTTTGTTGGGATATAAAGATGCATAAATAACACTCAATGTGCCGCCTTGGCATATACTTAAAATATTAATTTTTTCTATTCTATTATTTTTTCTAATAAAATCTACGCAATTATTGATGTATCCGTTTACATAATCATTCATGTTTAAATACTTATCTATTTGCGTTGGGTTGCCCCAATCTATTAAATAAACGTCCAATCCTGCATCTAATAAATTTTTTATATAACTCCTGTCTGGCTGAAGGTCCAACATTTTATAGGTATTTACTAAAGCGTAAACAATTAAAATAGGGGTATTAAAAGTTGCAGGAGTTTTTCTATTATATTTATATAGAACAAGCTTGTCTTCGGAATAAATTTTAGTTTTTGGCGTCGTTGCAATTTCTACTTCGGTAATCTTATTAAATGCTTCATAACTTTTAACGAGTGAGCTTAACCAATTATACTTTTCTACTAATACTTCGCTTTCCATGAGATCAATTTATTTATTGTAAATTTACTATATTTTCAAATTGCATTAAACTTTAATTAAAAAAGGTTGCCTTATTTTAAGACAACCTTTTATGAAAATAAGAAATTTTTTAAATTATTTTTTTTTAGCTTTTAATGCTTTTTCTTCTTCAATTAATTCCAATGAAGATGTGGTTTTTAAAGCCAATTTATTTTGTAGTTCTTTCACTGTATTTTTTAAGTCATGAATGGTTTTATAAACTTCTTCCAACTCACTTTTAAAAATAATTGGATATTGTTCAAACAGATTTTCAAATTGCTTTTCAAAATGTTTTTTAACATCCAAATTTAAACTTAAAACATCTGCTTTAACTTTACTAAATTCATCTGTATTAAATAAATCAGAATACAATTTCTCGCTTCGTTTAACCCATTCGTTATACAAATCATTAGCAGAGGGAGGAGTAAATGTACCCGCTTGTAAATCTTTATACTTATCTTGTGTTTCTTTCACCAAGTCTTCTATTGAAGATTGCATTGTTTTATAAAGATGAGATTGCAATTCACTTTGTTTGATGCTTAACTCACTTACTTTATCTAATAATTCAATGGTAGATTCAATGTTTTCTTTTTCTTTGCCAACATTAGTTAGTTTCAATAATGGCTCAAAAGTTTTTCCAAATACATTGTTAATTTTAGAATATAAATCTTTTATCTGTTCTGAATTACCAGAAAATAATTCAGGAAACTGTGCATTAATATTTTTTATCTGTTCAAAATATTCTTTACCTAAGTTATTTTGATTGACGAAAAAATTTTGCAATTGCTTAGTTGAATTTTCAAAAACATCGTTTAAATTACCTTGATTAAAAAATGAACCAAAAACTTGTTCAGTTATTTTTTTGTAATTATCTGGATTATTAATGGTTTTCCATGTTTCAATGCTATAGTCATTATTTTGGATTGCTTTTAAAATGGGCTGAAAGACCTCTTGAATTTTAGAGTTTAATTGACTTCCCTCAAAATAGTGTTTGAAAATATCTTTATTAAAAGGATTCTTGATGGAGCTAGATAAAGTGTCGTAAGTTGTATTTATTGTACCTATCCAATTATTGTAAATATTAGTCCAAGCATTATTCATTGTGCTGAAACTATTATTGATATCATTGGCCGTTTTGCCATAATTGATGGTTGAGTTGTAGATGCTTTGATTAAAATCTGTCAATTGCTTAATCACATTCAATTGTTGACTATACCAATTTTTAAAAAACTCTTCAGGATTATAGTTGCCATTTGTAAAAGAATTTCCATTATTTGATTGAAATCCATTAAACACCGCAACTTGCTTTTCTAAAATATCTTTATAAATATTTTGAGCTTCACCAATTGGATTTCCTGAGGTGAAAGCAGCTTGAATTTTTTTTGCTGAGTCTATCCATGTATTTATGGCTGTAGCTTGCGAATCTATGATGTTTTCGATAATTGGGTTGTTTGTTTTCATTTGTAATAATTTTTAAATAGGTAATTAATATAAAATTTTAGTTGTTATGGTTTTTAAATTTAATAAAGAAATGCAAATCTCGTCTTTATTAAAATATAAATCAAGTTATTTTGTGTTATTTTTTTGTTATGTAATCGATTAAAATTGTTTTTTTATCTAAAAAACTAAATTTTATTTGAATATTTGACTTTATCATTTTTTTGTTCGATCATTACAAAAAGAAAATGACAATGATAGAAATTGGACAAACCTACACCCACGATTTTAAATTCTCTCAAGAAGATGTTAATAGATTTGCTGAAGTAACTGGAGATAAAAACCCCGTTCATACCGATGCTGCATTTGCTGCCACAACCATATTTAAAAAACCTATTATGCATGGGATGCTCGGTGCTGCTCTATTTAGCAAAGTGTTTGGTGTATTATTTCCTGGCGAAGGGACCATCTATTTGAATCAAAACCTCAATTTTTTGAGACCAATGCTGGTTGACGTGGATTATGAGGCTTTCTTTACTGTAATTGAAGTGATAAAGGAAAAAAATAGAGCCATTATAGAAACCTCTATTAAAGACAAAGCAACGGGTAAAATCTGCACCAGCGGACAAGCCACAGTTATGAATACTGAAAAAATCAAGTGATTTTATTTATATTTTAATTGATATAAATTACCGACAATAATAATTTAAATTATAATATTTGTGCACAAAATTCAACATCATGGAAATCTCAAATAAGCGTACAGTATTGGTTACAGGTGCTACAGGTGGCTTAGGAACTGCAATGTGTAAAAAATTATTTAATGATGGTTATACCGTTGTTGGAAATTATCACACAAAAGAAAAAGCAGATAAGTGGGCCGAGAAAATGAAAAGTGAAGGGTTTACAATTGAATTATTTTTTGGTGACGTGAGCGATTATGAAAGTTCTGGTAAAATGATTGCTGAAATAAATGCAAAGTACGGACACATCGATACATTAGTTAATAATGCTGGTATTACTCGTGATTGTCGTTTAATAAATATGAAGCCTGAAGATTGGCATGCAGTAATTAACACAAATTTAAATTCTGTTTTTAATTGCACGCGTCAGGTTATACAAGGTATGATTGATCGTAATTTTGGTCGTGTTATAAATATTTCTTCTGTTAATGGCCAACGTGGGCAATACGGGCAAACTAACTACTCAGCTGCTAAAGCAGGTATGCATGGGTTTACAAAATCGTTGGCAATGGAAGTTGCAAAATATGGCATTACTGTAAACACAATTTCTCCTGGTTATATCGCTACTGATATGGTAATGGCTGTACCCGAAAAAGTATTGCAGCAAATTGTGGCACAAGTACCCGTGGGTCGTTTAGGTGGTACGCATGAGGTTGCACATTTAGTTTCATTTTTGGCAAGCGAAGAGACTAGTTTTATTACAGGTGCTAATTATAGCTTAAACGGTGGTCAACACGTTTATTAGTCCTTTGGTTAGCTAAATTTTTTTCTTTATTTTGTAGCAGATTTTAGAACTATAAAATGAAAAAAATACTTGTTGCAAACAGAGGTGAGATAGCCTTGCGGGTGATGCGAAGTGCTAAAGAGATGGGGATTAAAACAGTAGCAATTTATAGTGAAGCTGATAGAAATGCTTTATTTGTTAGATATGCTGATGAGGCTGTTTGCATTGGCCCACCGCCAAGCTCACAATCCTATTTACAAGGCGATAAAATTATTGAAATTTGTAAGCAGTTAAATGTAGATGCCATTCATCCAGGCTATGGATTTTTATCAGAAAATGCTGACTTTGTGCGTAAAGTAAATAAAGCAGGGATAACATTTATTGGTCCCAGTGCTGAAGCCATGGATTTGATGGGTGATAAATTAAGTGCAAAAGCAACTGCAAAAAAACACAAAGTTCCGATGATTCCAGGCTCTGAAGGTGCAATTGATGATGTTGTTGAAGCTACTCACCTAGCTAAAAAAATTGGGTTTCCATTATTGATAAAAGCCTCAGCTGGGGGGGGTGGTAAAGGAATGCGCTTGGTTGAAAAAGAAAGTGATGTGGAAGAACAAATGAAATTAGCAATAAGCGAGGCCATTTCGGCATTTGGAAATGGCGCTGTATTTATTGAAAAATATGCTACTGGTCCGAGACACATCGAAATACAATTATTAGCAGACAATTTTGGCAATTATGTTTATTTATTTGAAAGAGAATGCAGTATTCAACGAAGACACCAAAAAGTAATTGAAGAAGCGCCTTCTTGTGTATTAACACCAGAGTTGAGGAAAGAAATGGGTCAATGTGCTGTAAATGTTGCTAAAGCATGCAATTATACGGGAGTTGGAACTGTGGAGTTTTTACTTGACGATCAAATGAATTTCTATTTTTTAGAAATGAACACGCGATTGCAAGTAGAGCATCCAGTAACAGAGATGATCACTGGTTTAGATTTAGTAAAAGAGCAAATTAAAGTTGCCCGTGGAGAAAAATTATCTTTCACCCAAGATGACTTAAAAATAAATGGCCATGCCATTGAAGTGCGCGTTTGTGCAGAAGATCCAGCTAATAATTTTTTGCCAGATATCGGAAACTTAAAGACATATCGTATTCCCTCTGGGCCAGGCGTTAGGGTTGATGATTCATTTGAAGAAGGAATGGATATTCCAATTTATTATGATCCCATGATTGCCAAATTAATTGTGCATGGAAAAGATAGAACAGAAGCCATCGAAAAAATGTTACGTGCCATCCAAGATTACACCATTACTGGAGTTGAAACAACCTTACCATTTTGCTCTTTTGTTTTAAAACATGAAGCATTTGTGAGTGGTAAATTTGATACGGGCTTTATTCCTAAATATTTTAAACCAGAAGTTTTAAGTAATTCAAATAAAGAAGATGAAGAAGTGGCTTCTATTTTTGGCGCATTCGTGATGTCACAATTGAGCGTTGCTAAAACAAATTTAAATAGTCCCGTTCAGCAAAAATCAAAATGGCGTTTAAATAGGGTTTGATTTTTCTTCTTTTTGCGAATTTATTTTTATAAAAGTTAGGTCGATTAGGTTACCTTTTTTACTTATTGTAATTATTGATAAAATGAAGTTTAAACAAATATTGATATTGTTTGGATTTTTTTGCCTAACGACCATGGCTGTTAAATCACAGGATGATACTGTTACGCAAGAAATTAAACCAAAGATGCGATATAAAGTTTGGGCTGAAATATATAATGGAGATACCATCGCTTCCATTTGGACTCCTGAAGTATACGTCATTGGCGAATACACCTACAAAACAAAAAAGCAATTCGAAGCTTGGACAAGAACCAAATACAATGTCAAAAAAGTCTATCCATACGCAATTATTGCGGCCGCAAAATTGAAGGAGTATGATTTGATCTTAAGTAAATTACCAACTGAAAAAGCTAAAAAAAATTACATGAAGGTAATTGAAAAAGAATTAAAACATGAATTTGAAAATGAACTTAAAAATTTAACTGTAACTCAAGGTAGAATACTTTTGAAATTAATTGACAGAGAAACGGGCAAAACAAGTTTTGAAATTGTAAAACAGATGCGTGGAGGGTTTCAAGCATTTATGTGGCAAAGTGTGGCTCGTATTTTTGGTAGTAACATGAAAAGCGAATATGATCCAGAGGGAGAAGACTTGATGATTGAAAGAGCTATAAAATTAGTAGAAGAGGGACAGTTTTAATAGGGGTTTTGTCTTCTTATGACCAATCGAAATAATCTCGGAAAAAAACGTTTTATTTTTACAATCCATAGTTCTTTTCCACCAACATAAATTTCTTCTTTGTGATTGATGATCCCTTTAATTATTTGTTGGGCGCATATTTCGGCCGACATTGCATCAAGGTGACTTTCATCTATCTTATTGTGAAGCTCTGCTTGATTTGCGGAGGCATTTAATGAAATAGCTGTTTTTATTTTTCCTGGGCAAACCAACAAAATACTTATTCCTTCTTTCTCTACTTCCAATCGCAAACTTTCAAAATAGCCATGCAGCGCATGTTTAGCAGCTGAATAAGTCGACCGTAAATAAAATCCGAATTTTCCAACAATGCTACTTACCACAATTATTTTTCCTGCTTTTTGTTTTAACATATAAGGCAGTACAGCTTTTGATAAATTAACTGCGCTAAAATAATTTATTTCAAACAACTGTTTTTCTGTATCACGAGAAGTACTTAAAGCTTCAATTCTTTGACTTTGGCCGCCATTATTTATTAAGATATCAATGCGTCCAAACTTTTCAATAATTGATTTAGCATATTCATCGGCCTTTGAAGTATCAATTAAATTAAAAGGCAAAATGAAACTGTTATCGATTCCTAAATTTGCTGTTTGAGATACCCGAAGCAATTCATTTTCTCTTCGAGCAGATAAAATAATTTTCGCTCCATGTTTCGCAAATTCATAAACCAAAGCCTCGCCAATACCAGAAGAAGCGCCAGTTATCCAAACAATTTTATTTTTATAGGTTTTCATTTAATACAAACAAACTTCGCAATAAAAATCGAAATATTTATTTTTGTTTATACTTATTATTTGCAACTTGCAAGTATAAATGAAAATACTTGAAGTAAACACAGAAAAATCTTGGCGTGGTGGCGAAAGACAAACTCTTTACAATGCTTTGGGTTTAATAAATCTTAAGCATGATGTCACACTATTATGCTTAAAGAATTTTCCATTAAGCGAGCATGCAAAAAAAAATGGCGTAAAAGTTATTGAAATAAGAAACAATCTGAGTGCGATTTTCTTTATGTTATTTCAGGCTGGGAAGTTTGATATCATCCATACGCAAACTGCTTCAAATCAATTTCACGCTTTGTTTTCTAAGTTATTTTTTAAAATTCCCATCGTTTATACCCGCCGTGTTGATTTTATTCCAAAAGGAAAAATCACCTTATTAAAATATAAAAGCACTGATAAGGTCATAGCCATCTCCAATGCCATCAAAAATATACTTAAAAATTTTGGGGTTCAAAACGTTGAAATGATTAGCGATGTAGCAATTCCAAAAATTTTAAATACTGAAAGGGCAAAGCAATTTATACAAGACAATCACTACGTTGGCAAAAAAATTATTGCAACAACGTCGGCTTTTGTTGCACATAAAGATCCAATAACTTTAGTGAGGACAATTCATAAATTATTTTTAATCCGACAGGATTTTGTTTTTTTACATTTTGGTTCAGGGATTTTAAAACAAGTGGTTGAAGAAGAAATCAAAAAATTAAATATTCAAAGTTGTTTTATATTAAATGGCTTCGTAAATGATGTAGAAGATTATTTTTCGATTATGGATATATTTGTGATGAGTTCAGAAGAAGAAGGTTTAGGAAGTAGCGTGCTAGATGCATTCTTGTACAAAGTTCCAGTGGCAGTTACAAAAGCTGGAGGAATGAAAGAAGTGGTTGAAGGAAACGGTTTATTGTCTGAAATAAAAGATCCTGATGCTTTAGCCCAAAACATTAACGAATTACTCAATAATAAAGATTTGAGAAATACACTCACAGAAGTTGCTTACCAATATGTCATAAAGAATCATAGCAACGAATCCATTAGTTTGCAATATGATCGCCTATTCAGAAGATTGAAAAGATAAATTGTATTTTAAATACACCTTATTTTTTGAATGAAAGCCATAATTTTTTTATTAAATCATTTTCATCAAATTATTGTTTATATTTGTGATATTAATATGATATCATTTAAATATTACTCACTATGAAAAAAGAAAAAATTAAAACACCGTTAAACGGTTATTTGTTTGTTACCTTGCTATTAGCTTTATTGATTTTTATTACTTTTGGATTTTACTTTAATAATGCGGCATTAGGCGCTTCATCATCTCTAATTTTTGTTCTTTTATTAAAGGGATTTATGGTAGTAAGTCCTAACAGCTCACAAGTTCTATTACTATTTGGAGAATATAAAGGGAGTATTAAGCAAAGTGGCTTCTTTTGGATTAATCCGTTATATAGCAGAACGAGCTTGTCTTTACGCGCAAGAAACTTTGAGAGCGAAAAAATTAAAGTTAATGATAAAATGGGAAATCCTATTTTGATCAGTGTGATTTTGGTTTGGAAAGTTAAAGATACATTTAAGTCTATCTTTGAAGTGGATAACTATGAGAACTTTATTAGAATTCAAACGGATTCAGCAGTTAGAAGATTAGCTGGTTCTTTTCCTTATGATCATTTTGAAGATGAGAAAGCAACAATTACTTTAAGCACCAATTTTGATGATGTAAATAAATCGCTAGAACACGAAGTTACTCAGCGCCTAGAAATTGCCGGAATAGAGGTAGTAGAGGCAAGAATTGGATATTTAGCTTACGCGCCTGAAATTGCACATTCAATGTTAAGAAGACAACAAGCATCTGCTGTTGTTGCTGCCCGTCATAAAATTGTTGAGGGTGCTGTGGGAATGGTACAAAGTGCTTTGAAACTTTTAGCAGATAAAGAAATCATTGAATTTGATGAAGACCGAAAAGCGGCTATGGTCAGTAATTTAATGGTTGTCCTGTGTGGAGATAGTGAAACGAAACCTGTTATAAATACTGGGACTTTAAATCAGTAAAATGATGTCCGAGAAAAAGTCGTTTGCATTAAGAATTGATTCTGAAACTATGAAGGCTATTGAAAAATGGGCCGCTGATGAATTCCGCAGCGTCAATGGTCAAATTGAATGGATGTTGAATAATAGTTTAAAGCAAGAGAAAAGAATTAGATTGAAAACTGCTCAAAAAAAATGAGGCCAAGTTCATGGTAAACTTTTTTAAAATATTTTTTTGTTATATCTCTGCCCTTGTACTTAGACATTCTATCAATAAAATCAAGCATTTAATAAATCAAAGTTAAGTTCTGAATAAAACAGCTATATTTGTCGTATGATAAAACCGAAAGAAATTTTAGCTCAGTTTAAATTATTGCCAGTTACAGAACAATCAGATATCTTGAATAGTTTGCGTGTTGAATTTGAGGGTAAGGGTAAATTATTAGAGGTAGTATCCTCATCGCTTATCACTAAAAAGGGTTGTCCTTACTGTGGTAGCGTGAAGGTTCATAAACGCGGTAAGCAAAGCGGAGTTCAAATGTACAAATGTGTTGATTGTGCGAAATGGTTTAGCTCAACAACAGGGACACCATTATGGGATATAAAGAAAAAAGATAAATG
>JBKDJY010000027.1:0-7080 GCA_046345275.1 Bacteroidota bacterium | reverse complement strand
GATTTTGAGTCCATTTCCTTTTGAAGTTTAGGTAAGATAAGACTTCTAAGCTATGGACTCTATTTTTATGGGGAATCTTTATTTCGTGCTTTTACACTTTATAAGTGATTTATTTCACTCATAATCATGGTTTTATGAAATATTTGAATTATTTTTGGGGAAACTCCAGCTATTTATATTGTTATTTCATTTTACTAGTTATGAAAAAATATTTTTTATTAATTTTTATTTGTGGTATAAATTTTAAAATATTTTCTCAATTAAATCCATTATTTTGGAAAGAAATAAAAGAATCCAAAATTAAATTAGTTGGTAAACGTGAAATTATTCCTTTAAGCTATAAGACTTTTCACTTAGATATGCCATTGTTAAAACAATTGCTTTTAAATGCGCCAACAGATAAACATGTTGTAATTAGTAACTCAACTATCGTATTAACTCTTCCCATGCCGAATGGTAAAATTCATCAATTTAAAGTTGTTGAATCTCCAGTAATGGAAGATGTCTTACAAGCTAGTTATCCAAACATAAAAACATATAGCATTAAAGGAATTACTGATCAGTACGCTAATGGTAAAATTGATTTGACTGAATTTGGATTTCATGCCATGATAAGAAGTTTGAATGGAGATGTGTTTATTGATCCTTACTGTCAAAAAAATATTGGTGATTACATTACCTACTATTCAAATGATTTTGAGAAGCCTATGGATCAAAGAGGTGAGTGTATAGGTGTTTTAGAAAAAAAGAATACTTCTGCTAATAAATTAAGTGCAAGTCAGTCTTTAATTTGTGCAGGAACAAATTTAAGAACTTATCGTCTAGCAATTGCTTGTACTGGCGAATATGCCAAAGCAGCAACTGGCTTGCCAGACCCAACCGTGGCTCAGACTCTAGCCAAGGTTGTAACCTCTGTAAATAGAGTTGATGGTGTATTTGAAACAGAAGTTGCTATTAGATTGGTATTAATCTCTACAACTACTTTAGTCTTATTTACGGTTCCTGGAACAGGTTTTACCACCACAGAGAATAGTAATGCCAATTCTCTTATAATAAAAAGTCAATCAATTATTACGTCTTCTGTTGGTGTTTCAAATTTTGATATTGGGCATACATTTTGCACAGGTGGTGGTGGACTAGCCATAGCATCATCTGTTTGCGGTTCCTCTGATAAAGCAAGTGGAATTACTGGAAGTTCTTCTCCTGTTGGCGATCCATTTGACATAGATTTTATCGCACATGAAATAGGTCATCAGTTTGGTGCAAATCATACATTTAGAGCTTCTGTTGGAGGTTGCGCTGGAAACGGAAACCTTGCAACCGCTGTAGAACCTGGAAGTGGCATAAGCATTATGGCTTATGCTGGACTCTGTTCCGGACAAAATTATGGCACTCACAGCATTCCTTATTTTCATGCCATTAGTTTTGATGAAATCATGAATTTTACAAACTCTGGAGGAGGAAGCGCTTGCAATGTCTTAACATCATCTGGTAATAATGCTCCTGTTGTAACAACAAGCAGTTCTTTTACCATTCCTATCAATACGCCATTTATTTTAAATGGTACTGCTACTGACCTAGATGGCGACGCTCTTACTTATCAATGGGAAGAGTTAGATCTGCCAACTAATTTTGGAAATTGGAATGCTGGTACAAAACCTTTTTTTAGAAGTTATGTTCCATCGATTTCACCCTCTAGGATGTTTCCAATATTGTCATCTGTTTTATCAGGGAATTTACAAGGCACTATGGGCGAATATACACCAACAACAGCCCAAGTTTTAAATTTTAGATTAACGGTGCGAGATAATAAAATTGGCGGCGGGGGCGTGTGTTCTGCTAGTACACAAGTTACAGTTAATAGCTCTGGTTCATTTGCCGTTACGTCTCAAAGTGTTGCAGGACTAATATATTCAATAAATGCACCTTGTTTAATTAATTGGTCTGTTAATGGAACAAATTTATCACCCATCAATTGTTCAAACGTCAATATTTATATTAGCGATGATGCTGGCGCTACATTTACATTGGTATTAGCAAACACTCCCAATGATGGTTCAGAATTAATTACATTACCTAATTTATCTGTGACGACTTCTATTTGCCGCGTAAAAGTTGAAAGTGTGGGTAATATCTTTTTTGATATCAACGACAAAGATTTTACCATATCAACCATTTTAGGATTAGGCATCAATGATTATGATGCATCCAATTCAAATGGTATTCAGTTTTATCCAAATCCTTTTTTTAATTCAGTTCGCATCGATATTATGAACCATACTTTTTTAGAAGCGGCTAAAACCGTTATAAATATTTATGATGTTTTAGGAAATATTGTAAGGACAGAGCCAATAACGCTAGTAGAAAATTTTTCTCAATCCTATGATTTATCTAATTTATCAAATGCAATTTACATCGTTGAATTGACAGATGGAAAAAGAAGGAGCTATGCGCGATTGATAAAAATTTAAAATTAATTTTTAAGCTAAGCCAAATAAAAATAACAAAACAAGGTAATCAGCAAAATACCGATTATGTCTAAGGATAGCCCGACTTTAAACATATCTTTCATTTCTATTCGCTTGGTTCCAAAAACAATCGTATTAGCCGCAGTAGCCACTGGTAGCATAAATCCTAACGAAGCAGCAAATGTGGCTGGAATCATTAATAACAAAGGGGGTAAATCCAAATCTTTTTGCAAAGCAATCATTACTGGGATAGCAAGTTGAATACTGGCTATATTAGAAGCAAATTCACTAATAATAGTTATCACGATACAAATTCCTAAAATAATAAAAATGATATGCACTCCTTTTAGTGCCGACAAACAATGAGCAAGCCAATTGCTTAAGCCAGAAATATCAAAACCATAAGCCAATGCAAATCCACTACCAAACATTAATATAATATCATAACGTATTTTTTTCGCATCTTCCCATTCCAATAAAGCTTCACCTTTATTTTTTTTACTTGGAATTAAAAATAAAATTAAAGCTGCAAAAATTGCAACTGAGGCATCATCCACTAATTTTGGATTTGGAAACAAATGATCCCAGCCTTCATATACAAAATGTTCAAAAATAATATCAGAACGTGTAAACCATGATAGTATACAAAAGATAAAAACGCCAGTAATCCATTTTTCTTCATAAGAAAATTTACCCAATATGGTGTAGTTATTTTTAAAATGATGTTTCCCTAAATTATTAATCGTTACTTTTTTTCTTAAGAAATAAAAATTTAGAACAAAAAAAGTAATGATTAAAAAAATAGCTGATAGCGGAAATCCAATTGACGCCCATTTAAAAAAATTTAAATCATTTAAAAGAGGAAATGCTTCCTTGTAAGCTTTAAAAAAATACATATTTGGAGGTGTGCCAACGGGTGTTGCCATTCCTCCAATAGTTGCAGAGAAGGCTAAGCCTAGTAAAATAGATGCAGCAAATCTGCTTTTACTTTTTTCACCATGAATAAATTCGTCGGTCTCGCTTATTAAAGCCATTACTGCACCAAAAAGCATCATTGTAGTGGCTGTATTGGAAATCCAATTACTTATAAGGTAGGCAGAGAACATAATACCTAATAAAATATGATGTGGCTTGGTTCCAACGATGGATAAAATTTTTATTGCAATTCTTTTATGCAATTGCCATTTTTCAATTGCAAATGCCAACATAAAACCACCTATAAATAAAAAAATAACACTATCTGTATATTGTTGTGCCACAGACTTTGTATCTGCTATTCCTAATAAAGGAATAAATAAAAATGGAATAAGGGCAGTAACTGCTAAGTGAACGGCCTCTGTAAACCACCACAAACTCATCCAAACTGCAATACCTGCCATCAAAGTAACATTTGGATTTAAATAATCTAAATCTGTAAACAGCCAAATAGAAGTTGCTACAAGTGGCCCCAATAATATCAATAAATATTTTGATGTATTTTTATTCATCTATAGCATTTAACAAATGTAAGATTTTAACTTTATGCAAAAATTTAAAACGTGATGCGAATTGTATTTATGGGAACGCCTGAATTTGCGGTTGCAAGTTTAGATATATTGATTAAAAATAATTATCAGATTGTTGGGGTCGTTACGGTTATTGATAAACCAGCAGGGCGAGGACAGCAATTGCAGCAATCAGCAATTAAAAAATATGCATTTGAAAAAAACTTAAAGATTTTACAACCTGATAAATTAAAAGACGAGCAATTTATTCATGAATTAAAAGAACTAAAAGCTGATATACAAATTGTAGTAGCTTTTAAAATGTTACCGGAAATTGTTTGGAATATGCCGCCATTAGGCACTTATAATTTACATGCATCTTTATTACCAAAGTATAGAGGTGCAGCACCAATTAATTGGGCAATTATAAATGGTGAAAAAGAAAGTGGCGTTACCACATTTAAATTAAAACATGATATAGATACTGGAAATATTTTATTTCAAGATAAAGTAAAAATAAATTCTACTACTACCGCTGGCGAATTGCATGATAGCTTAAAGTTGCTTGGAGCAAATTTGATTTTAAAAAGTATTAAACACATAGAAAGTGGAAACTATATACTGAACCCACAAAATAGCAGCGAAGCCATTCATGCTCCAAAAATATTTAAAGAGAATTGTTTGATTGATTGGAATGAAAAGGCAGAAACTATTTATAATCTAATTAGAGGTTTATCTCCCTATCCCACTGCCTATACAAATTACGTTGATAAAGATAACCAAGTAATATCCATAAAAATTTTTAACTCAGAAGTCGAGAAAAATAATCATGCTTTAAAACCAGGCAAAATTGAAACTGATTATAAAACCTATTTAAAAGTGGCTTGTAGCGATTGTTTTATTTTTATTAAAGAATTACAAGTTGCTGGAAAAAAAAGGATATCAGTAGAAGAGTTTTTACATGGATTTAAATTTCATCCCGATTTTATTTTTATATCAAAGAAATAACCAACAAAAGTAGCTCATTGCAACTTATAAAGTCATAAAAGCTATGTATAGGTTAAAATTAAGTACCTATTGTATTCAAAACCCCTATTGTGATGGCAAATCGATTCCAACTTATTAACAAAAAGCCTATTTATCAACAAAAATAGAACTTTTTTTACCTGAACACTTGCTAAATAGGGAATATGACTATACATTTGTTTCACAATTTAATTAAAGTTTAACCCTTAAAAACAAAAAAAATGAACAAAGCAGAATTAATTGAAGCAATCGCAAATTCAACAAAATCAACTAAAGCTGATGCAGGTCGTGCATTAGATGCTACCATCGAAGCAGTTAGCAAAGCTTTAAAAAAAGGTGACCGTCTTGCACTAGTAGGATTTGGTTCTTTTTCAGTAGCTAAACGTGCTGCACGTTTGGGTCGCAATCCTCAAACTGGTAAAGAAATTAAAATTGCTGCTAAAAAAGTAGTTAAATTTAAAGCAGGTTCTGAGTTAGCTTCTAGCGTTAACAAAGGAAAATAATTAGGAAACTAATTACATTAAAACCCTTTCAATATTACATTGAAAGGGTTTTTTATTTTTCAAAATAATAAAAGTGTATTTTTAACATGTAAATAATGATTAATCGCCAACGAATAGAACCTTTTTCAAAATTTGAATTGCTTGCCAAACAAGTGGTTGAAGGTTTCATCACGGGCATCCACAAAAGTCCGTTTCATGGCTTTTCTGTTGAGTTTGCCGAACATCGAATATATAATACAGGGGAAAGCACGAAGCATGTGGACTGGAAATTATTTGCTAAAACAGATAAATTGTTTTTAAAGCGCTTCGAAGAAGAAACAAACTTACGCTGTCAAATTATCATTGATACATCCAATTCGATGCTGTTTCCTTTAGAGAAAATAAGTAATAATGAATTTAATAAATTAACATTCTCTTTATATGCTGCTGCGGCTTTAATTGAACTATTTAAACATCAGCGCGACGCCTTTGGATTAACATTATTTGATAAAGAAGTCATAAAACATTTTCCAGCAAGAAGTAATCCTACACAACAAAAAATTATTTATCATGAATTGGAAAATTTATTAAATAAGCAAGCGAGTGAAGAAACTACTTCCACTCATTCCGCTATTGCGATCAATCAAGTCGCTCAGATTATTCATAAACGCTCGTTGGTAATTATATTTAGTGACATGTTTGAAGATCAATCAAATTTGGAAGACATATTTACATCTTTACAACATTTAAAATACAGGAAGCATGATGTTGTTTTATTTCATGTCATGGATAAAAACTTAGAACTAGATTTTGATTTTGAAAACCGACCCTATCATTTTATTGACATTGAATCGAAAGCGGAAATAAAATTAAATCCTTCTCAAATAAAAGATGCGTATCACAAAAAAATAAATGCCTACACCGAGGCAATTAAATTAAAATGTGGGCAATATAAAATAGATTTTGTTGAAGCGGACATTAATAAAGGTTTTGAAACAATTTTACAAACATATTTAGTTAAGCGTGGCATGATGTTGCGCTAAGTATGTTAAATCGAATTTTCAGATACCAACCTTATGCCTTGCTGTGATAACATAAACTTAGAAATTGCCAATGAGATACCAAAATAAAAGAAACCCACACTTTTACAAGACCCGTGGCGAAGTAGTGTATTATTCTTGCCGTAGTATTTACTTGAAGATAAATTTAATTGCTACTTCAAATCTTTTTTTTATAGGACGACCGTTATTAATAAATGGTTTCCAAGCGGGCATTGTTTTGACAGCCGATAATGCCGACTCATTCAGACCATAAGGTAATACAAAAATGAATAAATAATTAGTCCAATATTTGGATATTTAATTTTTTTGTTTTACCTTTGGACTAAATTATAAATCATATATATATGTCCTTACCAAAACAATTTGAGATTAAAGAAACCGTAACAGAGTTACGTAAGCTCCAAAAAAGCAGCATTCTTATGATTGCGAACCGTTTGAGAGCACTGATTGAGTTTAAAAAAAATGAAGATGTGGGTATCTCCAAACGGGATGTGGCCGATATGATAGGAGTGAACCAGAACAGTGTGCAGTCCTGGCGGAATTTATATATTCAGGGAGG
>JBKDJY010000026.1:0-21791 GCA_046345275.1 Bacteroidota bacterium | reverse complement strand
TTTAGTTTCATCTTTAATGTATTAATTTACACTACAAATATAATATTAACTATTTGATAATCAAATAGTTAATAAGTTAATTTATTAACAAGTTTATCAACAGTTTGATTTATAGAACTCCCCTTTATTTATTATTGGTCTTTTACTAATGGTTATTAAAAAAAAATCAACTTTAATTTATCTCTTTATAATTGTTAGCACTGTATTCATTTTATATATATTTAAATCTGAGTTCTTTTTTTATCATCACAGTTATTATATAATTCCTTTTGTTCCGCTTATGGCATTGGTAGCTGGATATTCTATTTCGTTGATAAAAACCAAATGGATTTTTATTTCTGTTTTATCAATAGGCCTTTTAGAAAGTATAGCAAATCAACAGAATGATTTCTTCAATAAAAAATCAGAGAAATATAAACTTACTCTTGAAACCATTGCTGACAGTATCTCTTCAAAACATGATTTAATTGCAATTAATGGAAATGGCAATCCACAACAAATATATTTAACCCATAGAAAAGGTTGGACTTGTGATGATGGACAAATATCAGATAGTACTTTTATTTATAATCTATACCATAAAGGATGTAAGTTTTTATTTGTTAATAAGCATACGTTTAATGAACCTCTTAAGAAAAGAATTGTTTTTGACAATGATGATTTTAAAGTTTATGATTTAAATTCGAATGTAGGCGAGATAAATCTTGATGATAAAAGATAGATTACCAAACGGATGTCGTTAATCATCTAACTGAGTTTTGAAATTATTTTTTCAAGGCATCCCTTATTTCCATTAATAATTTTTCTTGATGAGTAGGTTCTGATGTTGCAGCTTTTGCTTCAGCTTCTTTTTTCTTAGCAGCATTTATTCCTTTAATAATTAAAAACAATACAAAGGCAGTTAATAAAAAGGTTATCACTGAGCTGATGAATAACCCTATTTTTGAACCATGCCAAACGTACTCTTGTAAGGTATCGACACGTGCAGTTTTTAAAACTGGCCTTAGGATGATAGGTGTGATTACGTCTTCAATTAACGAAGAAACAATTTTATTAAATGCTCCGCCAATAATCACACCAACAGCTAAATCAATCACATTTCCTCTCGTTACGAATTGTTTAAATTCCTTGATGATTTCCATTTTTTATTTTTTTTAATTCTTTATTTTTTTAAGTTGTTGCTTTTTTAATGAGATAATTTTTTTCTGAAATTTTAGTTACTCTCTAAAACTTTAAATAATTCGTCTAGTTTTGGTGTTAAGATAATTTCTGTGCGTCTGTTTTTCTTTCTTGCCTCAGACGTTTTGTTGGCGTCAATAGGGAAAAATTCGCCACGACCAGCAGAAGTAATGCGCTTTGCATCTATTGTTGAATTATTTAATAATATTTTAGTGACAGAAGTTGCTCTGATGACACTTAAATCCCAATTATCTTTTATCTCGCCAGAACCTTTCATTGGGACATCATCGGTATGTCCTTCAACTAAAATATTGATGTCAGGATTTTGCTCTAATACTTTTGCGACATTTTTTAAAGCTTCAACACCTTTAGGCTCTACAGTTGTTTTTCCACTAGCAAATAATAATGATTCATCCAAACTCACATATACTTTTCCGTTTTTTTGAGTGATTGTTAAGCCTTTATTTTCAAAATTGAATAATGCATCTTGCAATTTCTTTTTTAAATCTGCGGTTGCTTGATCTTTTTTCTTTAAAATAGATTCAAGTTCATTTACACGAGCTTCGCGTAGTTTTAGTTGAGCGGATAATAAATCCAAATCCAATTGCTGTTTATTAAGTCTTGCCTCTAAAGCTTTTAATTCATCTTGTTTTCGAAGTAGTTCTTCTTGTGTCAATTGGAGTTGACCGCTTAGTTTTGCATTGTCTTTTTCAGAGCCAGCGAGCATTTTATTATATTTATCAAGCAGTTGATCATTTACATTATTTAGTTTATCATATTTATTTTGTAATAAACGTAAGTTTGATGCCATGATTGAGGTGTCGCGTTGGAGACCAGTTATTTCTTTTGAATTTTTAGTAAGAGTTTCATTTGCTGTTGCAAGCTTACTTTCAGAATCTTGACTTAACTTTCTAGCGGTGCTAAGTTCTGATTCACAGCTTGATAATTTAGTTTTGGTTTCTTCTACCAAACGCTGAGGTACGCAAGACGTCAATATTATTGAGGTAATGCAAATTGGGTACACTATTTTTTTCATTTTAAAGATGGTTTAAAACAAATGTATGTTATTTTAGCTTCTATCTTCACTTGAATCAATTACTTTTCAACACCTACGGATGTTAAAAAGTAAAAATTTTAGAAATTTTCTGTGGAATATTTTAACTTATTTGTTGATGATTTTTTTATTGTTTTAATAAAAAGATAAAACAAAGTTTAGTTGTTCATTAATGCCTTATTAAGCCTTGTAGCAATAATTTCTGCCACTTGAGAAAAGTAAGTATTGATAATTTTGGAAGGATTATTAACATTCGATGGCATAATAACTTCGGCAATCCCCGAATTAATTTCTTTGGCATCATATGTATAAATGGTATAATGAACAATTATTTTTCTGTTTGAAATCGAATTAAAATCACCTGGTATGTTATTAATAGATTTAATATCAAGTTCATTGATAAATAAATAAAGATTTGTTTTGTATTTGTTGCTTAGGTATGGCACCAAGGTTGCGTTTTTTAATTTAGCATTCATAAATCGAGAATCGCTAACAGTTTCAACGGATAATTGCCCCTTATCAATATTTTTAGTACCTTTTTCTATTGAAGGAACTTTATAGTTTTCTTGATTAGGAGTTTTTTGATATTGATACGAAAGGTATTGATAAATATTTTCTAAATCTTTTTTTGTTTTCGTGGTGTCATCAATCATGTCTACCACATTCATTTTAGTTTTAAGTTTTTTATACAATTGCTCATTGATGCCGTCTCGTAAATATGCCTTTATTTGTTTGGCTGATAGCTTAGATTCTTTATTAATACTGGCATCTATTTCGCTTAAATACATTTTGTTTTCAAAAGGAATTAACATAATGTTATTTTTTGAAATGGTGTTTTTTTCAAAAGTTGGCTTATTACCTTTGTTAATCGTTTTGTCCTGTGCTTTTGAGACAAAAGTGTATAAACAAGTTAAAAAACAAAATACCAATGTTTTAATATTGTTCAAATTATTTTTTACCATTGAGTTTTTATCAACGAAAGTAAAATGGAATTATTTATAGAAGTGTAAAAAATCGTTAAGATTAGCATACAACATTAAGAATAATAAAAACGCCATACCGACATATTGAGCGTAAGTTAAAACTTTGATGCTAGGTGCCCTGCGGGTAATTATTTCATATAAAGTAAAAACGACATGTCCACCATCTAAAGCGGGTATTGGTAATAAATTCATGAATGCTAACACAACGGATAAGAAAGCAGTACGAGCCCAAAATTCTTCCCAAACCCATTCATCACCAAACATTTTACTCATGGATTTAAAACCACCGATATGCTTGTACGCGCCAGTTGAAGGGGTAAACATTAATTTGAATTGTCGGATATATGAATTTAATTTGTCATAAGTCATCATAACACCAGCGGGAAAAGACTCAAAGAAGCCGTATGTTTTTCTTTCAACACGAATAACGCCTAGCATTTCCAAATCTTCGTTAGAAGAAGCCATGTGAGCCTCTATACGCCCTTCACTGCTAACTTTAACAGGAATTTTCAATGATTGATTTTTTCTCAAAATGTTTAATGAAATATTTTGTCCTTTAAAATTAATGAGGTTAGATTTAAATTCATCATTATAAGAAAATTGGATAGAATCATTTATTCCAACTATTTTGTCATATGATTTCAAACCACTTTCATAATTTAAAGAAGTTTTTGGAAATTCTAAAAATACGGCAGGTCCTCTTCCAGTAATAAATCCAATATTTTCTGTTTTAGCAATTTGATCCAAAAAATCTTTTGGCAATTTTATTTCAATCTTTTCGCCACTTCTTTCTAATTGTACAGTTTTTCCTAATAGAATATTTAATCTTAAATCATCAAAATATTTTACAGGTTCATTATCAACGGAAATAATTTTATCTCCAGTTTTAAACCCTGCTGCTAATCCAAGAGAGTCAGAACATTCGATGCCACCTTTTAAACTACTCATTGGGATTTTTTTCTCTCCCCATGTAAATAAAATCGCCGCATAAATAACAAATGCGAGTAACACATTTACAATGATGCCACCAAGCATTACAATTAATCGTTGCCAAGCTGGGTGTGCTCTAAATTCCCATGGTTCAGCAGGTTTTTTTAAAGCTTCAGTATCAAGGCTTTCATCAATCATGCCAGCAATTTGAACATATCCACCCATTGGAAACCAGCCCAAGCCATATTCGGTATCACCAATTTTCTTTTTAAATATGGCGAAATTTAAAACGCCAGGTAGGGGAAATAAAAAATCAAAAAATAAATAAAATTTATCTACACGTATTTTAAATAGACGAGCAGTAATAAAATGCCCGAATTCGTGCAATAAAATAAGCAATCCTAAACTTGCTATAAATTGGGATATTCTGATAAAAGTTTCCATAATATGTTTATTTTTTAATTAGTTCTTTAGTTAATAGTCGCGTTTCTTTATCGCACTGCATATAATCATCAATGCTGGGTGTTTTTATAAATGGCATTTTATCAATGGAAGATGAAATAACATCGCTCATTTGCAAAAAACCAATTTTATCTTCTAAAAAAGCTTCTACAACTACTTCATTCGCTGCATTTAAAACACAGGGAGTATTTCCTCCTTTTTCCATTGCTTTGTATGCTAAATCAAGATTGGTAAAGGTTTCAGTATCGGCTTTTTCAAAAGTGAGATTGGGATAATTTAAAAAATCAAAACGAGGGAAATTATTTTTAACCCTTTGTGGATAGTTAAAGGCATATTGTATCGGCAGCTTCATATCAGGAACGCCCATTTGTGCTTTTATACTGCCATCCGTAAATTGAACTAAACTGTGTACAATGCTTTGAGGGTGAACAATTACATCAATTTGATTTGGTTTTAAATTAAATAGCCATTTGGCTTCAATGACTTCTAACCCTTTATTCATAAGGCTTGCCGAATCAATTGTAATTTTGGCACCCATTATCCAGTTAGGATGTTTGAGCGCCTGTTCTTTTTTTATGGACGCTAAAAAATTTTTGTCTTTACCTCTGAATGGCCCGCCACTTGCGGTTAAATAAATTTTTTCAATGGCATTGTCAAACTCACCCACTAAGCATTGAAAAATAGCTGAATGTTCCGAATCAACTGGGTATATGTTTACACCCCTGTCATATGCCATGTTGGTTATAATATCACCAGCAACAACAAGTGTTTCTTTGTTTGCTAAGGCAATTGTTTTATTATGTTTGATGGCATTAATAGTTGATGATAAGCCTGCATAACCAACAATAGAGGCTAATACCACATCTATGGTATCCATTTCCACAATTTGCTCTATAGATTTTGAACCTGCATATACTTTTATATCGTGCGTAAATAAAGCATTTTTTACACGTTCATAGTTGTTTTCATCTCCAATTACAACTGCATTCGGTTTATATTCAATGGCTTGTTTAATCAATAAATCTGCATTTGAATGAGCTACGAGTACTTCAACTTCAAATTTTTTTGGATTTTCTTTGATAACTTCTAAAGCTTGTGTGCCAATACTGCCAGTACTTCCCATAATTGCAATCCGCTTTGGAGTAATTTCCGTATGTAAAGGCTTTGTCATAAAAGGCTCGTAAAAGTGCAAAAAAATTAGCTATTTATGAAATATAATTTTCGCAGGAACTTCCTAAAGATTTCTTTTCGCAGAGTAATAGATCTATCACGTTATTTTTTTTCAATATTTTGTTACAAACAAATATTGATTCATTAATTAATTACTATGATGTAAATTAGAAAAAGTCTCTGATTAATCCATTTGAAAGCTTGTTCATATTATATTTTTCAAATTTTCATTAAAAAAACCATCAATCTAAAAGAATTTATGATTTTCAATTTTAACACTTCAAGGCCTTTTTTTAACAATTCGACTAAAACTTTGTATAAAGACAGTAAAAGTTTTCATAGCTTTGCAAGCTAAATTTTAAAAACTAAAATGAATCATATTCATAGAATTGAACATAAAAAGTGTATTAACAAATTACCAGTAAAAAATATTTTAATTGTTGCACTACAAAAAATTCAAAAAAAGTTTAATTAAAAGAGACTATAATACTATTTAGTTTAGCAAAGTTTTTGCTGCTAAATTGAAAACAAAATGATTAAAAAATAAAACAAAAAGATGGATACAATAAAAAAACCACAACCAGCCAACGGCAAGTTAGGGATATTAATCCCTGGATTAGGAGCTGTAGCAACTACATTAATAGCAGGCGTTGAGGCCGTAAAAAAAGGAAGCGCTCAACCAATAGGTTCATTAACACAATTGGGAAATATTAGAATTGGAAAACGAACCGACAATTATAATCCACGAATAAAGGATTTTGTTCCTTTAGCAAATTTAAACGATATCGTTTTTGGAGGTTGGGACATCTATTCAGATAATGTATATGAAGCAGCAGTAAATGCAAAAGTATTGGAGCTTCATCAGTTAGCAGAATTAAAACCTGAACTTGAAAAAATAAAGCCAATGGCTGCCGTATTTGATCCCTCATATATTAAAAATATTTCTGGGCCAAATGTAAAAACGGCAAAAACCAAATATGATTTAGCTTTAGCTTTAATACAAGATATGGAGGAATTTAAAGCGGCAAACAATTGTGATAGATTGGTTGTTGTTTGGTGTGCTTCTACAGAAAAATACATAGAACCAACAGACATACACAATAGCATTGATTTATTTGAAATTGCTTTGAAAAATAATGATGAGCTTATTTCTCCAAGTATGATTTACGCATACGCTGCTTTAAAAATAGGAATTCCATTTGTAAATGGAGCTCCTAACTTAACGGTTGACATTCCAGCTTTGATTGAATTATCAAAGGAAACAAATACACCAATTGCTGGTAAAGATTTTAAAACTGGTCAAACCCTCATGAAAACGATTGTTGCGCCAGGACTTCAGGCAAGAGCATTAGGAGTAAAAGGTTGGTTTTCTACAAATATTTTAGGAAATCGTGATGGAAAAGTATTAGATGATCCTGAAAATTTTAAAACCAAGGAAGTTTCTAAATTAAGTGTACTCGAAGAAATTTTGAAACCTGAAGAACATCCTGAATTATACGGAGATTTGTATCATAAAGTGAGAATCAACTATTACCCTCCACATGGCGATAACAAAGAGAGTTGGGATAACATCGACATCGTAGGATGGATGGGATATCAAATGCAGATAAAAATAAATTTTTTATGTAGAGATTCTATTTTAGCTGCACCAATTGTTTTAGATCTTGCATTATTTAGCGATTTAGCAAAAAGAGCGAACATGAGCGGTATACAAGAATGGTTGTCGTTTTATTTGAAATCACCACAAACTGCAGAAGGATTAAAGCCAGAGCATGATATTTTTAAGCAATTAATTAAGCTTCAAAATACGCTACGTCACATGATGGGAGAAGATTTGATTACCCACTTGGGTTTAGATTATTATCAGGAGTTAGTTGAGTCGATGTAAAGTGAATCTTTCCAAGATCATAGCCTCATGTTTTGGAATCGGCCTCATTAAAGGAGGAGGAACAATAGCAGCATTCATTTTTTGCATTCTACTTTATGGTGCTGCAACTTTTAATTGGTATTCAAACGTTAAACTTCTTTTTTTTGTATTGGCATTATTGTTTATAGGCGTTTATATATCAAAAGAAGCAGAAAGAACTTGGGGGAAGGATAGTAATCATATTGTCATTGACGAATTGTTAGGAATGGCAATTGGTATGCTCTTTCTGCCAATCAATGTTAAAACGCTTGCTATGGCTTTTTTGTTGTTCAGATTTTTTGACATTATAAAACCACTCTACATTAAAAGGCTTGAAAATTTAGTAAACGGTTGGGGAGTTATGATGGACGATGCTTTAGCAGGGATATATACAAACATAGTGATGCAGGTACTCATTTTATTTCAGATTTTAAAATGATTGTATTTTTGAAAGCACAGTTTTCATCAATGTTAGCAACTGGAGTTGACTTTATGCTTACAATTTTATTCATTGAAATAGGAGGTGTAAACTATTTACTAGCAACAATCATTGGATCTACTGCAGGAGCCTTCACAAATTTTATAATCAATAAATATTGGACATTTGAATATGATGAAGACCAATCTTATAGACAGCAATTAAAGTATGCCCTTGTTTGGGTCGGTAGCATAAGCCTTAACGCACTTTTAAGCAATGCCATTCTTAAGATTTTTATGATACCTTATATAGTTTCAAAAATAGTCGTGTCAATGATTGTGGGTCTATCATTTAATTATCAATTACAAAAACATTATGTATTTAAAAAACATAATAATAAGATATATCAGAAATAGTTTCCTTATATTGGCTTTAAGCAGCACTTCTTTGCTTAGTCAAAAAACAAAAGTGACAGGAATTATTTCGGACTCTAAAACACATGAACCGATACCTTTTGCAACTATTTTTTTTGATGAGTCTGGAATTTCTACAACTACGGATGGTACAGGATATTATAAAATAGAATCAGATAAGAAATATACAAAATTGAAAGTTTATGCAATGGGATATAAACCAACAGGAAAGGAAGTTGTTTTGGGACAAGAGCAAACAATGAATTTTAAATTAATTCCCGAGGTTATACAACTATCTGAAGTGACAATTAAATCACAAAAAATAAAATATAGAAACAAAGATAATCCAGCTGTAGAACTTATTCGTAAAGTAATTGATCACAAATCAGAAAACAGAAAAGAAGGGTTTGACTATTATGAATATGAGAAGTATGAAAAGGTGCAGTTTGCTTTAAGCAATGTAAGTGAAAAATTTCAAAACAGAAAAGCGTTTAAAAAATTTCAGTTTGTTTTTGATAATTTGGATACAACAAAGTTAGAAGGTAAACCTGTATTGCCAGTCTATATGAAAGAATCAATAACTGACGTGCGGTATAGAAAATCGCCAAATGCAAAAAAGGAAATTTTAAAAGCAAATAAAACCGTGGCTTTTGAAGGCTATGTTGATAATCAAGGAATAGATGCTTACATGAAGTATTTATATCAGGATATAAATATTTACGATAATAATATCACGCTATTAACAAATCAATTTTTGAGCCCCATTTCAAATTTTTCTCCAACGTTTTATAAATTTTATATTACGGATACAATCGTAGAAAAAAATGAAAAATTTGTGCGACTAGCTTTTGTTCCTCGCAATCATTCTGATTTCCTTTTTCAAGGGCACATGTTCATTACGCTTGATAGCACATACGCAGTTACAAAAATTGAAATGGGTGTTAACAAGAGCATTAATTTGAATTGGGTAAAAGAGTTAACCATCATCCAAACTTTTGAAAAAAATATAGTGCGTGGTTATACGCTTTTAAATGACCAATTTTCTGCTGATTTCGGTTTATCTAATGGAAAAATGGGACTCTTTGGGCAACGCACTGTATCCTATAAAAATATTCTGGTAGATCATTCAAGACCAGATACTGATTACGCTGGAGATGCGATTGAAGTGAAGGATAGTGCAAATAATTTAACAGAAAATTATTGGGAGAAAAATAGGCATACGCAATTAACAAAATCAGAAAAAGGAGTTTACACTACTATTGATAGCATAAAAAAAGTACCTGCATTCAAGCGTTCAATGGAAGTATTTGTTGTACTATTTGCTGGTTATAAAACCATTACACCTTATTTTGATGTAGGACCTTTGAGTACTTTTTATAGTTTCAATCCAGTTGAGGGCTTTCGTTTAAGAGCAGGCGGACGAACGACAAATGCATTTAGCAAAAAAATTGTATTTGAAGCTTATGGAGCTTATGGCTTTAAAGATAAAAAGTGGAAATATTATTTTGGAACTACCTATTCATTCACAAAGCGAAGTATTTACGAGTTCCCAGTTAAGTCAATCAAAGTCAATTATCAACAAGAAACAAAAATACCAGGTCAGGAATTACAATTTGTTCAAGAAGATAATATTTTCTTGTCCTTTAAACGCGGTACAAATGATAAATGGCTATATAACAAGATCATAAACGTCGAGTATTTGAGTGAATTCAAAAATCATTTTTCGTTTACAATAGGCTATAAAAACTGGACACAACAAGCAGCCGGAGGATTACATTATAATAAAATTGACTACACAAATCCGTTTTTAGATGAACAGAATATCCAAACTTCTGAAGCATCTCTGACATTACGTTGGGCTCCTAATGAACAATTTTATCAAGGTAAAACATATCGAATACCAATATCATTCAAAAATCCAATATTTACTGTTAGATATGTACAAGGAATAAAAGGTTTTTTAGGTGGGCAATATAATTATCAGAATATTTCTATAAATATCTTTAAGAGATTATACTTATTTCAGCTAGGCTACACAGATGTTGTTTTAGAAGGCGGAAAGATTTTTGGAACAGTATCCTTTCCTCTTTTAGACATTCATCGTGCAAATCAAACATATGCTTATCAATTACAATCATATAACTTAATGAATTTTCTTGAGTTTGCAAGTGACCAGTATGCAAGTATAAATTTGGATCATTCTTTTAATGGCTTTTTTTTAAATAAAATTCCTTTGATTAAAAAATTAAAGTGGCGCGAGGTATTATCTTTTAAAGCATTATATGGCAGCATTAGTTCGGTTAATAATCCAGACAACAATCCAGAATTGCTTAAATTTCCCGTCAATTCAACTGGTATGCCAATAATGCATAGTTTGTCTTCCGAGCCTTATATAGAAGGCAGTGTAGGCATCTCAAATATTTTCAAATTTTTTAGAGTGGATCTCATAAAGCGATTTACTTACACAAACAATCCTGACGTATCAGTTATTGGAGTGAGGGCACGATTCAAATTTGATTTTTAAAAAATCGTAATAACAAATTAGTCAAAACAAATTATTAAGCCAATGTCAATAAGAGATAAATTACAAAAATCAATTTACGTGATTATCAATCCATTTGTTAAATTCTTAATCAAAATAGGGTTTACGCCAAACATCGTCACTATCATTGGCTTTCTGCTAAACATTTTGGCAACTTTTATTTTTATCATTGGAGCTGAAGAAGGTCATCGAGGAGAGTTATCCTATATTGGTTGGGCGGGATCTTTAATTCTATTTGCTGGTTTATTTGATATGTTGGATGGTCAAGTTGCAAGGATTGGTAACATGTCAACCAAATTTGGAGCTTTATTCGATTCCGTAGTGGATAGATATAGTGAATTGGTTATGTTTTTTGGGGTCTGTTATTATTTAGTTGGTCATCATTATTTTTTTAGTTCGTTGTTCGCATTTATGGCATTAATAGGCTCAATGATGGTAAGTTATACTAGAGCTCGTGCAGAGGGACTAGGAATTGAATGTAAAGGCGGACTCATGCAAAGGCCTGAGAGAGTTGTAACTATTGGCGCTTCGGCTTTATTGTGCGGAATCGTATCGAACTATATTGGAGGTGACTATAAATTTTATATTTCAGGAATACCCTTTCATGTTTTTGAGACTATGTCATTTTTTACTGTGCCAATTACATTGGTAGCAATACTTTCAAATATAACAGCAGTAGGCAGACTAAACGATTGTAAAAAAGCTTTGGAAAAATGATTCGCATTTGCTTAGTATGCTTATTTAGTTTAATTTCTTTTTTAAAAGTTCTATATGGTCAGTCATTGCAAAATTTAAATCTCTATAAAGATACTTCAGCAAATGCTTATCCTACGCCTCCAGCAAACAAATATAGGCTGTTTTATATTCAACGTACTCATAATATAAATACCATTATTTATGAAGTTAATTATAATAAAGATAGTACCATTAATGAAACGGAACCCATTAAAATCTATTGGATTCGTTATGCAGACAAAGGTGAAATACTTCCATTAACCAATGTTCAAAAAACATTTGCATATGGAGTCAATGCAAAATTGATTGACAAGAAAAAAAAATCTTTCTTGATTAAATTAAAAGCTTATGATAAAAGGGAAATTTATTTAATAAAAACAAAGCCAGACAGAACTACATTTCAAGCCTTTATTAATATTAACGGAAAGCTTTCTGTGTTAACTAAGATTTTTATTAAAACTGAGGGGGGTACTTTTTGGAGACCAAATGTTTTATTTGTTGAATTAACCGGAGTTAGCCCTACAACAGGCAAAATTGTTTCAGAAAGATTTAAACCTTAAACGATAAAAATGAATTACAATTTTCTGAATAATAGTTTTAAGACAATTTCCTTAAAAAATATCATTGCGGTATCCTTAGGTTCTGCTTTATATTTAATAATTTCTATCGGATTAATTGGATTCAAAACAGATCAGATTATTCTTGTGCTATTATTTAATTTTCTTTATTATATTTCTACATACACAAGAAATTTTATTTTAGGGTTTCTAATTTTCATTGTCTTTTGGATCATTTTCGATTACATGAAAATTTTTCCTAACTACAGAGTTAATGACATTCATATTTCTGATTTATACCTGCGTGAAAAATCAATTTTTGGTATTTCAGAAAATGGAATTATTCTAACTCCAAACGAATATTTTGAACTTCATTCAAATAATGCACTTGACATAGCTTCTGGAATATTTTATCTAAACTGGGTTCCTGTTCCTTTAATCTTAGCGTTCTATTTCTTTAGAAAAAACAGAATAGAATTTTTAAATTTCTCATTGGTATTTTTGTTTGTTAATATCATTGGCTTTTTTCTTTACTATCTTTATCCCGCAGCACCACCCTGGTATGTAAAGCAGAATGGTTTTGATTTATATTTTAATACACCAGGTAACGAGGCAGGTCTTGCTAGGTTTGATGAATATTTTGGTATTAACGTATTTCATTCTTTATACTCAAAAAGTTCAAATGTATTTGCTGCAATGCCATCTTTACATTCAGCTTATCCAGTTGTAGCATTATATTTTGGTATAAGAAATAGGTTGGGTGTTATTAATTTAATACTTGCAATATTTATGTTTGGGGTATGGTTTTCTGCTGTTTACTCTGGTCATCACTATATTCAAGATGTTATTGCAGGGGCATCCTGTGCTGCATTTGGACTTTTTATCTATGAGAAATTGTTTTTGAAAAGTAACACCTTTCGTAATTTTTTATTTTCATACAAAAAATTAATTACTCAAAAACATTGATTACTTTTATTTAATATGATTAAAAAAAAAATATAGACATTTTAATTATATTTACTCTTTATGTCAAAAGAAAGTACAATCATCTATCAAATAAAACACTTTATCAATCACAAACTCTGGCGGTTAAGATTAGATAAGTTAAATAAAAAACAAAGTTTATTATTAAAATATTTACGAATTATTTCCTTAGCCTTTAAAGGTTTTAATGAAGATAATTGCCTCCTTAAATCCACAGCATTAACTTATTATACATTATTTTCAATAGTCCCTATTATTGCACTTGCATTTGCGATAGCAAAAGGCTTTGGTTACCAAGAAATTCTACAGACTCAATTATTAATTAATTTCCAAGATCAAAAAAGTGTTTTGCTTCAGGCATTTGATTATGCTGATAAGATGCTTAATAACACCAAAGGTGGCATAATTGCTGGCGTTGGAATTTTGTTATTATTGTGGAGCGTCATGAAATTGTTGGGAAGTGTTGAAACAAGTTTCAATGAAATATGGGGGATAAAAAAAGATAGAAACTGGGTAAGAAAAATAACAGATTACTCAGCGATCATGTTAATAGCCCCTATATTTTTAATTCTTTCAGGAGGTGTTACTGTTGGCATCGAAACAGGTTTAGAAATGATATCTTCAAGCCTATCTGTTATTTCTCCAATAACCGCGCTATTTCTTAAACTTTTTGCATTTATTTTAGTTTGGGGAATGTTTGTTTTTATATACGTCGCGTTACCAAATACAAAAATTAATTTTAAAGTAGCTCTTAGAGGAGGTTTTATTGCTGCTTTTTTGTTTGAATTGCTGCAATGGGCTTATGTTGCTTCTCAAATAGGCGTTGGTTCATATAATAAAATATATGGAGGCTTTGCTGCTTTACCTTTATTTTTAATTTGGGTGCAATACTCTTGGTTTATTGTTTTGTTTGGTGCTGAGCTTACTTTTGCTTGGCAAAACGTAGATCATTTCGAATTGGAAAGTGATATAAATAATATTAGTAATCGTTACAAACGAGTTATCGCTTTGATGATAGCGCGTCTAGTGGTTCAAAATTTTAATCAAGGTGGACAGGCCTTGACTGAAAAGGAAATTGCATTGAAATTGGATTTGCCACTTCGATTAACTAAACTCATTATTTTTGAGTTTTTAGAGACAGGAATTTTTAATCAAATCAATGCCAGAAATAGTCAAGAAGTTGCATATCAAAGTGCTGTGCCAGATTCTATTTTGACCGTAAAATACATCATTGATAAACTTGATGAAAAAGGCGTAAATGAATTGCCAATTGAAAATTCTGAAGAATTAAAAACAATCAATAATTTAATGGCAGATATGGCCAATGTTTTAAATACTTCTAAAGGGAATATACTTATTAAAGATTTAATTTAGAATCAAGATGATATTACAAGATATTATTTCTGAGCTTGAACAATTTGCGCCAATTTCTTATCAAGAAAATTACGACAACAGCGGATTATTAATTGGCGATGTAAAACAAACCATTACAGGCGCCATTTTATGCTTAGATTGTACAGAAGAAACGATTAATGAAGCCATTAAAAAAAAATGCAATTTAATTATTTCCCATCATCCCATTATTTTTGTTGGAATTAAAAAATTAAACGGGTCCAATTATGTTGAAAGAATAATTATTAAGGCCATCCAAAATAATATTGCCATTTATGCCTGCCATACCAATTTAGATAACGTAAAGCTAGGCGTCAGTAAAAAAATTGCTGAAAAAATAGGATTGATTAATACCAAAATTTTAGCTCCAAAAAAATCGAGTTTAAAAAAATTGGTAACATTTGTGCCCAACAATGGCTTAGAAAAATTAAGAGCTGCATTATTTGAAGAAGGCGTTGGAAAAATAGGGAATTATGAAAAATGCAGCTATGCAATAGAAGGAATAGGAAGCTTTAAAGGCAATGATTTATCAAACCCAGCAGTTGGTAAAAAAAACGAATTACATTTTGAAAAAGAAACAAGATTAGAAGTTGTTTTTGAATCTTTTCAAGAACAAAAAATTTTAAAAACTTTAAAAGAAAACCATCCATACGAAGAAGTAGCCTACGATATTTATAATTTAGAAAATTTACACGATGATGTTGGTTCTGGTTTGATTGGAGAGCTTTTGGTGCCAATGCCTGAAATTGATTTTTTGAATCATATCAAAAATGTTTTTAATCTTAAATATCTCAAACACACCGCTTTGTTAAATAGAAACATAAAAAAAGTTTCTGTATGCGGAGGTAGCGGCAGTTTTTTACTAAAAAATTCAATTTCTTTAAAATCAGACGTTTATATTAGTTCGGATTTTAAGTATCACGAGTTTTTCGATGCTGAATCTAAAATATTAATTGCTGATATTGGACATTATGAATCAGAGCAGTTTACATCTGAAATTTTTTATGAAATTATATCAAATAAATTTTCTACATTTGCACTCTATTTTACAGAAATAAACACAAACCCTGTTAATTATTTTTAAACTATGTGCGCTAAAATCAAAGAAAAAGTTGATGCATCCATCGAAGGTAAGCTTCGTGCCTTATACGAATTACAAATTATTGACTCAAAAATAGATCGTATTCGTACAATAAGAGGTGAATTGCCGCTGGAAGTTCAAGACTTAGAAGATAGTGTTGCTGGATTAGAAACTCGTGTTACAAACTTATCTGACGAGTTAACTGAATTACAAAACCAAATAGCTGAAAAAACGCAATCAATAAAAGATTTTAAAGCAAATATTAAAAAATACGAAGCGCAACAAGGTAAGGTTCGTAATAACCGTGAATATGATGCTATTACCAAAGAAATTGAATTTCAAAATTTAGAAATTCAATTAGCAGAAAAGCGCTTGAAAGAATACAAATTTGGAATTGAACAAAAATCAGAAATCGTTGAAAAATCTCAAATTGATTTTTCTGAAAGGAAAAAAGATTTGAAATTAAAAAAATCTGAATTAGACGAAATTATCCAAGAAACTGAAAAAGAAGAAAAAGAATTGTTGAAATTGTCTCAAAAAGCTGCTTCTGAAATTGAAGAACGATTAATTAATGCTTATAGGAGAGTGCGTGCTAATACGCTTAATGGCTTAGCTATAGTGCCAGTTGAACGTGATTCTTGCGGCGGATGCTTCAATAAAATACCACCTCAAAGACAACTAGACGTTAAAATGAATAAGAAAATTCTTGTTTGTGAACATTGTGGTCGGATTATGGTAGACCCAAACATAATTGTAGACGCTGAGTAATTGTTAAGTTAAAAAAAGCCTCCAAATTCTTGGGGGCTTTTTTTTAAATGATGTATAATGCAAGTTTACCAGCTTGTAATTATTTATTCTACAAACCAACCAATTAATCGTCTGCGTAGCTTACTGGAATAGGTTTGAGTTTGATAATCCATATAATTATTTGTTGCATTGATGCATTTGGCAAACTGTTTGACTCTATAAGCAACTTCGGGCTGCAATAAATCAAACAATTCAAAAGCCTCATCAAAATCGGCGGCGTTGTCTTTTATTCTTCCAAAATGATCGTCTAATGAGTAATCTAAAACGAGTTGAGGTTTTAGGCCTTTTCTTAAACATTTTAAATACTGTTCTCGAACTATGAAAGATTCTGCAGAAGAATTTAAAAAACGGGCTTTGATATCTTCTGGCAACTCGTAATCATTTTCGAGTTCATAATCCCATTCTTCTTTATAGCGGTGTTCAAGATATTGGTGAGGCGCCACAAATACGTGTTTCCAATCAATTGGAAATTGCCACAAGTTAAAACGACGAGAATTATTTCCTAAATCAACAATGTTAAATTGTTTTTTATGCGGTAAAATACGCGAGCCACGCCCAATCATTTGATGATAAAGGGTTAATGATTTTGTTGCACGATTTAGGATGATGGTTTCTACTTCGGGCTCGTCAAAGCCAGTAGTTAAAATACTTACCGAACTTAAAATAGCATCTTTTGTATTTTTAAACCACTCAAGCGTTTCCGCTCTATCCCTATCATTAAAAGTGCTGTCTAAATATTTTACGGGATAGCCTTTTGCTTTAAACATATTGCAAACTGCAATGCTTGTTAAGATACCCGCATTAAAAATTAATGTCTTGGTGCCCTTCCCAATTTCTTCGTAAGCTTCAAGAAGTTTAATTTGCATTTGGGCTTGTGTATAAAGTATTTCGTGAGAGCCAGTTGTAAATTCACCATTATTTCCGATTCGTAACGTGCTTAAATTAACATCAGCATTGTGTGTAATTCCATCAGCTAAAAAACCTTGTTTGATTAAAGATGGGATACTTTCTCCAACAATGATTTCTTTGTAAGTTTGATATAGAGGAAGTTTTTTGTTAGAACTTAAAGGCGTTGCAGTTACACCTAAAATGTTAGTGTTTTCGAAGTAATGAAATATTTTACGAAAAGAATTGTAATGCGCTTCATCAACAATCACCAAACCGATATCTTCTAAAAATTGATCGTCTTCTTGCAAACGATTATTTAAAGTTTCAACTAAAGCAGTAAAACTTTGATATTCACTTTGATTGGGTAGATTTTTAACATCAGCATTTATAATTTTATTTTTAATACCAATGCTTGCCAATACAGCAGATGTTTGCTTACTTAATTCAATGCGATGCGTTAATATTAAAACTTTTCGATTAAAGTGAGTAATATATTGTTTAGCAATTTCTGAAAATATAATTGTTTTACCACCACCAGTTGGCAACTGAAATAAAATATTTTCATTTGGTTTAGCGTCTCTAAGCTTATTAAAGATAGTATTTACAGCCTCTTGTTGATAAGGGTATAATTGCCGTATGATGATATTATCTTCAGTTTCCAATTAAAAAAATAAGGTTATAAATTTAATATTTTTTTAATTAGTAGCCTACTTTGTCCTTATAAAATAAAGCGTCTTCGTCAAAACTTTGTATCTTATTTCGTCTTTGTAAAAAAGATTAATAAAATATTTTTCAATTTAATTGATAAAAAAATTATCTTAGAATTGTAACTGTGCCTTGATATTTTTTATTCTTCCCATCATCCAGAATGTAATAGTAGGTGCCAGTAGGGACTTCAACTGAAAGGTATTTTCCATCCCAATTGTTAGCATAACTGGTAGCTGTAAAAATAAGCTGACCATATCGGTTATAAATTTTCAGGACATTATCTGGATACTTTTCAATATTACCAATGAAAAAATAATCGTTATCTCCATCAAAATTAGGTGTAAAAGCACTATAAAAGATTAAGGAATCACTTGGTATTACTGCAACTAATATGGTATCACTAAAATTACATTTACCTTTTTCTTCTGAAAAGAGTATATATTTTGTCGATACAGAAGGAAAAACATCAGGGTTAAGTGTGGTTCTATACTTAATATTTGTATCTGGTAACCAGTAGAATGAGAGCGATGAAGAAGATCCATTTAAAGTTAATACGGTTCCTTGTTTAATGATGGTATCTCTTCCAGCATTTAAAAATATTTGAGGGGAAACTGACACCGTTACGGAAGAAACATTATCAGCGCAGATGCCATTTGAAACAGTAAGTGTATATTGCGTGGTAATTGTTGGACTCGCCAAAGGATTGGTGGAAGTTGCATTATCTAAGCCTATATCAGGAAGCCATATAAAATTATCTAACGATGAATTATTAATTGGAGCTCCAATTTTTACAGCTACATTTCCTTTGCAATACGTGGTGTCTTTTCCAGCATTGTAATATTTAATTTTATTAATTAAAATATCTACATAATCAACTGCTTTTTCATTATTACTGTCAGTAATTGTTAAAGTATAAGTGATGTCAACGGTGCAATTGATCGCTGTTGGATTTGCTAAAATATTGTTATCTAATATTGTTGAAGGCGTCCAACTATATGTATATGGCGGAGTTCCGCCAATGGCTGGAGTAGGAGGGCCTAAAACATAATTATCTCCAAAACAAACAATGTGATCAGAACCAGCATTTGCAGTTAATTGGCCAAAACTGGTTTTAGCAAAAAAAATTGTAAATATAGATATGAGTTGAAAGGTTTTCAGTATGTTAAAAGAATACGATTTACATCAAATATATATTTTTTTGAAGTAAATAGGAATTTTTTGATAAAATTAAGTGTTGATCTGAGCACTGGTTTTGAATATTCTTCAATGTTCAATTTGTTTTTAAATAATCAAATACAACAGAATTTATTTTTTATTAAAAGCCTTCATGAATTTATAAATATATTAAACTGAACCTATGTAAAAAATTGAATCTTTGAATAACAGATAAGTATTAGTATTAAAGGATTATTATTAATCACGTTCATAAAAAAAATAAACCCATCATTGTTTCTAAAATGTATGGAGGAAAAATTATATCTTTAGATGCTTGAAAAGAATTTTAATTTTATATTTATTATACGTTGGTTGTAGCTTTAATTATGCAATTGCACAATCCGTTAAAGATTCAACGATAAGAATTTTAGTGGTTGGTATTCATCTAAGTGGTCAATTGCCTCAAAATGATTTAGCAAAACGTTTTGGACCAAATTTAGCTGCTGGCGCTTCATTCAGCTGGAAAACAAAGAAAAATTTTTTATTTGGGATTGAAGGAACTTATGTATTTGGAAAAAAAGTAAAGGAAGACGTGGTGTCAAATATGAGAGGAAGTGATGGATTTATTACAGATAATGAAGGCTATCCAGCCGATTTACGCCTGACACACCGAGGATTGAATTTGAGCGTAAATGCTGGATACGTTTTTTCGAAATTAGGTCATAACCCTAATTCTGGCTTATTTATTAGCATTGGTGCGGGTTATATGGTTCATAAGGTTAATTTATATGATGCCAATCAGAAGATTGCTGCCGTTAAAGGAGATTTAGCAAAAGGATATGATAGATTAACGGGTGGATTTGCACTTACCCAATTTATTGGATATAGATATTTAAGCAATAATCGTTTAGCAAATTTTTATATAGGATTTGAATTTCAAGAGGGCATTACAAAAAGTTTAAGAGGGTTTAATTATAATGACGGCTTATCAGATACTCAAAAAAGATCTGATGTCATTATCGGGCTAAGATTTGGATGGGATTTGCCACTGTATAAAAGAACCAAAGATTTTTATTATTATTAGAAAATGAAAGAATTTGTCCTAGAAGCTACAAAAGCTACTCCTTCAATTAATTTTAATTTTAAAAAAGGTGTATTTATTATTAAAGGCCGCTTAATTCCTGAAGACGCAACTTCTTTTTTTAATCCTATTCAGGCAGCAATTGAAGATTATTTTAAAAAACCTTTGCCTCAAAATGTATTTAATATTCAATTAGACTATTTGAATAGTAGTTCCATTTCTTGTATTTTAAATATTTTAAAAACCTTTGAGAAACATATTAATAAAACTTCTACCGTTGTAAATTGGTATTATGAAAGAGGAGATGAAGATTTAGAATTGATTGGAACAAATTATTCAGAAGTACTGAATTTAAAATTTAATATCATAACGGTTGACGAGTAAATCTATCGTTCAACAATTCCAATTAGTTGTTTCCGTCAATTAATTTAACTCCATTTTCTTCTAGAGAAACTTTTCGTTGTCTGTACAAAATTCCAATCGTTTTCCTGTTTTGCGCATCTGGACACCCTGGTTCAAAATTTGATTTCAAAGGCCTTTAGAATTTGTCTCTGGTTTTGATTCAATGGCAACATAACTTTTGTTTTTTGTCTTGATTTTGGTAATAAAAAAATGATAAATTAAATAGTCCAAAATAAGTCTGAAAAAATATACTTAAAAGAGCATGTATCCACCACTTGCTTAGAAGTTAATTCATGAGTTGCCTTTATAATAAAATCGCTAACCCCCTGACTTGTCCGAATTAGTGCGGTCTAAGGATTTTGACGACGCTTTCCTGTAACTGTGTGGGTATCGTAGGAAATATATCTATGACTCCGACAGGTTCTTTATTTACAATGCCTTTTGGAATTACTCCTTTCCATTTTATAATAAAAGGTACTCTTATTACACCTTCCCAGTTTTGTGATTTCATACCACTTAATCCTCCAGTGCTTCCGCCAAACCAAGGACCATTATCTGATAAAAAAACAATCATGGTATTTTCCTCTAGTCCTAACTCCTTTATTTTTTCAACTACTTTTCCTACCGACCAATCTAGTTCACGCACAGCGTCAGCATAAAGATCACCTTTGGTGTTTGACGTATAAAATTCCTCTGATACAGCTAATGGCTTATGAGACATTGCTTCTGGCAAATACAGAAAGAATGGAACGTTTTTGTTTTTTATGGCTATCCGATTATCACACATTAAAAAGTTCTTATATTTAGAGCTTGCTCAAAAACTCAGAATTTCTTTTTCCATACTTTTGAGGGCAAAAGTAGGCAAAACCCTTTTAAAATTTTAAGGCGATTTTCGTTGCATCGCTTTTGCCTTCCTTAACGAAACCGCTGATAATTTAAGCCCT
>JBKDJY010000025.1:0-7443 GCA_046345275.1 Bacteroidota bacterium | reverse complement strand
GCTATCACTAAGAATGGGCAACTTTTTCGCTTTATTTCCTAAAGTTTTAGGGTTGACTGCCTTTGTAAATTCTTTACAAAAATCATGAGCAAGACAATATATTTCTGTAATTTTAGTATCTGTAAAATTCATTGTTCGTTTGTTTTATTGTACAACCTAAACTTAAATGAATAATGCATTTTGCCGATTTTTTACTCTATAACTTATTCAGTAGTAATTGTTTATTATTCGATTTCAGGTTAAAAGTAAAATAAGTGTATTTTTGCTTCATTAAATTTATAAAATGAAATTTCATAAAGAAGGTTATCCAACATTATTTGCTACAATTTTGTTTTCTAGCATCATTATTTTTATTGCTCAATTTGTATTTCCAACTTCAGCTGTTGCTCATGGGTTTGCATACATTCTTTCTGGCTTTTTGTTGTTAGTTGTGATTCAATTTTTTAGACATCCTTCGCGGGTACCATTAATAAATTCACAAGCGATTGTTGCGCCTGCTGATGGAAAAATTGTGGTTATTGAAGAAACTATTGAAGACGAGTATTTTAAAGATAAGCGTATTCAAGTCTCTATTTTTATGTCGCCCATCAATGTTCATGTTAACCGTTTCCCTATCGCTGGCATCGTAACGTATGCAAGGCATCATGCAGGTAAATTTTTAGTAGCCTCTTTACCAAAAGCAAGCACAGAAAATGAACGAACAACAATTGTAATTAAACATGAAAATGGCCCGTTGATTTTGTTTAGGCAAGTGGCTGGTGCATTAGCGCGTCGCATTGTCATGTATTGTAAAGAGGGAGACGCAGCAAATCAATGTGGCGAAATGGGATTTATAAAATTCGGATCACGTGTTGATTTATATTTGCCGTTAGACGTTAAATTAAAAGTTAAACTTGGCGATGTGGCAATAGGATCTCAAACAGTTATTGCTGAGTTTCAATAAACGTATTCCTTTATTTCTGGCGTTATTTCATAACCTTGGTGTTCAGTATAAAATTGTTCAAGCTTAAGATTAAATGCGGCAACTTTTCCTCTGTAGTTTTTCATTTGTTTAAAATCTTCAGCATTTCTGCTTACTTTTCGATAAGCATATAATATATCAGCAATGTCTTCATGCAGTCCATCTTTATTATCATTACTATATAAAGGACGACCTGTTTTAATTTGAAAAAAAGGAAATGGTTTATGCAATTGGATAAAATATTTATTTTTTATGATGATGCTTGCTTGTCTACTAAAATCGCCGCTTTCTCTTGCTTTTTTTGCCAATGATTCAGGAATGATTTCGATGGAAGAATTATATAGTTCTCCTTGATCGGCAATTAAATAAAATGTTGCATTGCAAACAATACTTGGATTAACTTGTAAAGTAGAGTCGATAAAAATTCCTGATAAATTATTTTTTTTCACAGAGTCTGATGAATGTGAATAAAAAAAATAAACAGGACAAAAAATAAACTCTTTTTTATAAGCACTGATAATAATTTTATTTTCTAAATCTGTTTCTCTTTTCAAATTAGTCGCTAAATCATAATTTCCAGCTTCTTTTAATTTTGTAATAGCAAGATTGTTGGTTTTTAATCTCACCAAAAGAGCCCCTCGCTTTAAAGAATTTATTTGGGCGTATGCTACTTTGTTGCGCAAATCTTTTAAATTAATTTGAGAAGAATCATTTTTATTTAGTGATTCTTTCGCAACTTCATTTTGTGCAAAAAAACACAAAGGCATAAAGAAGTACAGTATAAAAACTATTTTATTTAATTTCAGATCCATTATTAAAATTTGGTTTAGAAGGTGCAACGAAACTCAATTCACCTTTGTTATCTGAAGCCATTAAAATCATGCCTTGACTTTCAATTCCTTTTATTTTACGAGGCGCTAAGTTTACTAAAATGCTTACTTGTTGTCCAATGATATCTTCTGGTTTATACCACTCGGCAATACCACTAACAACAGTGCGTTGATCAATTCCTGTATTAATTTTAAGTTTCAATAATTTGTCTGTTTTTGCTACCCTTTCTGCTTCTACAATGGTTCCAACCCGAATATCCATTTTATTAAAATCATCAAAACTTGTTTCTTCTTTTGATGGAGGAATATTAATAAGCTGGTTGACAAGATTGTTTGCCGCAAGCTTTTCAATTTGCGCCTCAATCTCCGAATCTTCGATGTTTGTAAACAGATATTCTTCTTTATTGATAAGATGTCCTGTGGTTAGGTTGTTTGTTTCTTTGGCTGAATCCCATTTTAGTATGGGTATATTCAGCATGGAAAATAATTTTTGTGAAGTGAATGGAAGAAAAGGTTCACAAACGATGGCTAAATTGCAATTGATTTGTAAAGCGATATGAATGACTGTTTTTACACGCACTTCATCAATTTTAATTAATTTCCAAGGTTCGTTTAAGGCTAAATACTTATTTCCTAGCCGCGCTAAGTTCATCATCTCTGCTAATGCTTCTCTAAATTTAAACTGTTCGATTGCAGCAGAAATTTTATCTGGAAAACCAACTAATTGTTCTAAGATTAATAAGTCTTCTTTGGTATAAGTTGAAGGTTCGGGAACAGCCCCTTGGTAATATTTATGGGTTAAAACAAAAGTTCTATTCACAAAATTTCCAAGGATGGATACTAATTCACTATTATTCTTCGTTTGAAAATCTTTCCATGTAAAATCATTATCTTTTGTTTCGGGAGCATTGGCGCAAAGCGTGTAGCGCAATACATCTTGCTTATTTTCAAAATCAATTAAGTATTCGTGCAACCAAACCGCCCAATTACGAGAGGTTGAAATTTTATCACCTTCTAAGTTTAAAAACTCATTGGCTGGTACATTATCGGCTAAAATAAATTCGCCATGTTCCATTAACATAGCTGGAAAAATAATGCTATGAAAAACTATGTTATCTTTTCCTATAAAATGAATAAGGCGTGTTTCTTTATCTTTCCAATATAATTCCCAATCATGAGGTCTTAATTCTTTAGTTGCTGAAATATAGCCAATGGGTGCGTCAAACCAAACATACAATACTTTCCCTTCAGCATCTTTAACTGGCACAGGCACTCCCCAATCCAAATCACGGGTCATCGCTCTGGGCTGCAAGCCATTACCACTTTCCAACCAACTCTTACATTGTCCGTAAACGTTAGATTTCCAATCTTTATGTTGATTTATATAAGCTTGTATCTTTGGTTGTAATTTATCCAATGGCAAAAACCAATTTTTGGTTGCTTTCAAAACGGGCTTATTTCCGCTTAGGGATGATTTAGGGTCAATTAAATCCGTAGCATTCAGCGTAGAACCACATTTTTCGCACTGATCGCCGTACGCATTGGGATTACCGCAATTGGGACAGGTTCCGGTAATATACCGATCGGCAAGAAATTGTTTTGCTTCCTCGTCGTAATATTGCTGGGTTATTTCTTCTGTAAAAACATGTTTATCATAAAGTACTTTAAAAAAATCGGAAGCCGTTTGATGATGAATTTTGCTGGAAGTACGCGCGTAGATGTCAAAAGAAATTCCAAATTCTTTAAATGAATCACCCATCATTTTATGATATTTATCAACAATCTCTTGAGGTAATTTTCCTTCTTTTTTTGCTTTAATCGTAATTGGAACGCCGTGCTCATCACTTCCACAAACAAATATAACATCCTCACCCTTGCTCCTTTTGTATCGAACAAAAATATCTGAAGGTAAGTAACAACCAGCTAAATGACCGATGTGAACGGGTCCATTAGCGTACGGCAGAGCGGAAGTAACAATGGTTCGTTTATAAGTTAAGGACATATGATGAAAAAATAGTTATGAATAAATGGTAAACTTGTGTAAAGATAACATTAAACCAAAAAAAAATTAAAGAGGGTAATAAAAACCTAAAAATTTAAATCATGTTGAGTGAGTTAAAATACTTGAAAATAAAATGATCATTCCTAATTATTTAAAAAAAGGAGATGAAATTATCATCATCGCAACTGCCCGAAAAATAAGTGAGGTAGAAATAAAGGAAGCCATTAACATCATCCAAAAAAATGGATTCAAGGTTTTATTAGGGCCGCATATTTATGAAATCGAAAACCAATTTGCTGGAAAAGACGAGTTCCGAATTCATGATTTGCAGTGGGCATTAAATCATTCTACTGCAAAGGCCATTTTTATTGCAAGGGGAGGTTATGGAACCGTAAGATTAATTGAACATGTTAATTTTATTGAGTTTAAAAAAAAACCGAAATGGTTGGTGGGTTATAGTGATATCACTGTTTTACACAATGCCATTCATGCTTCAGGAATTTCAACCTTGCATGCTACCATGCCTTTGAACTTTACTAAAAACGAAGAAGCTACAAATATGCTTTTTGATTTTTTAATCGGACAAACGAAATCCATTTCAATTGAAAGTCATACCCTCAACAAAAATGGTATTTCAAATGCGACGATTGTTGGAGGAAATTTGTCTCTGTTGTATTCTCTTTCAGGAACTCCTTTTGATTTGGACACAAAAAATAAAATATTATTTATTGAAGACCTAGATGAATATTTATATCACATTGACAGAATGATGATGCAATTAAAACTATCTGGTAAACTTAAAAATTTAGCAGGATTAATTGTTGGAGGCATGACTGACATGAGGGATAACCAAATTCCTTTTGGTAAAATAGCAGAAGAAATAATTATAGAAGCTGTCAAAGAATATGATTATCCAGTATGTTTAAATTTTCCAGCAGGTCACTTGGATAAAAATTTACCAATTATTTTTGGTAAAAAAGCTTCTTTGGTTGTGAATTCAAATCAAACAACTTTAAACTATTAAATATTTATCTCATGATTTAACCGTTCAAGTAAAATATGTTTGCTGGAAAATATTTATTTGCATTTTTATCCCCTCAAGAATAATCTTTAACAAACCATTAAAAACCAAATTCACGAAATATCCATATTTACCTCAAATAAATAATTTAACCGTATGAAAAAAACTCTCAATCTCCTTATTACTTTAATTATATTCAATGTATGTCATGCGCAAAACAAGCTATTAACCATACAAGATGCGGTTTTAAAAGGAAGAACAAGTCTTGCTCCAAAGCGACTCCAGAATTTAGTCTTTATCAGTGGATCTGAGCATTTTTCCTACATCGATCAAAATAAAATAATCATAGCAAATAATTCATCTGGTAAAATAAGTGAAATATTATCGTTACCAGGATTAAATGGTCAATTAAAATTATTAAAAAAAGACACCTTGTTATCTTTAAACCTTGTTACTTGGAAAAACCTGAATCAATTTTATTTTTTTGATAAAAAAGAAGAATTAATATATAGCATTGATAAAAAAATAATTTCAACTTCTGATCGAAAAACTGAGCCCACCTATTTAGAATCGTATGAAAAAAGTTCTATTAAAGATATTTATACGTATTGTAAAGATGATAATCTTTTTGTTTCAAAAAACGGAACTGACTTTCAAGTGACAAATGATGGTTCTTTTAACATTGTTTATAATGGAAAGAATGTTCATCAAAATGAATTTGGAATTACCAAAGGAACGTTCTGGAGTCCTAAAGCCAATTACCTTGCATTTTATAGAATGGATCAAACAGAAGTAACAGAATATCCAATTATTGATTGGACAAAGCAACCAGCTGAAAATAAAAATATCAAATATCCAATGGCAGGAAATAAAAGTCACCAAGTAACGCTTGGAATTTACAATCTGAATACAAACACGACCATTTATGTAAAACCGGAAGGCCAAGTAGATCAATATTTAACAAACATTGCTTGGAGTCCTAATGAAAAACACATTTATATTGCTTTACTTAATAGAGAGCAAAATCATATGAAGCTCAATGAATATGACGTTGCAACTGGACAATATACGAGAACTTTGTTTGAAGAAAAAGATGATAAATATGTAGAACCGCTCAATCCAATCTTGTTTGTGAAGAATAACTCGAATGAATTCATTTGGCAGAGCAGACGAGATGGTTACAATCATTTTTATTTATACAATATCAATGGCAACTTAATTACACAACTAACTAAAGGGAAATGGGAAGTGAAAAGCAATGATGGATTTGATGAAAAAGGAGAACATCTTTATTTTCATGCCAATGAACAAAGTCCCGTTAATCAAGATTTTTATCGTGTAAACCTAAAAAATCTAAAATTAGAACGCTTAACAACTGGCGATGGTTTTCACACATGCATCATCAACGAAAAGGGCAATTATTTCATTGATAATTTTAGTAATGTCCATACGCCTCGCGAATATAACATCATCAATCCTTCCTCAAAAAAAAGCATCAATATTTTTAAAGCTGAAAATCCCATTAAAGACTATAAATTGGGAACTTGGAATTTATTTACAATAAAAAATAACGAAGGAACTGATTTATACTGCAGGTTATTTAAACCAACAGATTTTGACTCAACCAAAAAATACCCCGTGATTGTTTATTTATATAATGGTCCGCATTCTCAATTGGTTGTCAATTCTTGGTTAGCAGGAGGAGAACTTTGGTATCAGTATATGGCCCAAAAAGGATTTATTGTTTTTACGCTTGACGGAAGAGGTACAGATTATAGGGGAAAAGTGTTTTCTCAATCTACGCACCGACAATTGGGAACCAAAGAAATGGAAGATCAATTAAAAGGCGTTGATTATTTAAAAAGCTTAGCCTACGTTGATTCCAATAGAATTGGCATACACGGATGGAGTTTTGGTGGTTTTATGACGACATCATTAATGACACGTTCGCCAGGCATTTTTAAAGTTGCTGTAGCTGGTGGGCCAGTCATTAATTGGACATATTATGAGATTATGTACACCGAAAGATACATGGACACACCACAAGAAAACAGGGAAGGCTACGAGAATAATAATTTACTAAATTATGTAGATCGTTTAAAAGGCAAGTTCCTAATGATTCATGGTGCGCAAGATCCAGTGGTTGTTTTGCAACATAGCATTCTTTATCAGAAAAAAGCCGTTGATAAAGGCATACAGTTAGATTATTATTTGTATCCAGGGCATGAACACAATGTGTTAGGAAAAGACAGGGCACATTTGCTAGAAAAAATCACAAATTATTTTATTGATCATTTATAATTCATTGAAGTATTTTCTTCTCATTTTTATTCTTCGTAAAAAACAATTGTCAACAAAAATCTATTTTAATAAATGATTTACTTGGCTATCCGCAATAATCTTCCAATTAAACCGCTATATTAACGGAATGGAGTATCCAAAAAATCAGATGGAATTCGAGCGGTGGTTTTCGACTGACGAAGAATGCTGGGTCAGGTTAATTTTCTGGGGAGTAATTGTTAAGCGAATAATTTTTGTAATCTAAAGAGGAAGAATTTCACATCAGTAACACCTCTTAAATTAGCTCTAAAATTTTTTATTTTGGAATTGAAAGATTCAGCATTTGCAT
>JBKDJY010000024.1:0-24737 GCA_046345275.1 Bacteroidota bacterium | reverse complement strand
CTTAATCCACTTTAAAAGAAAACGCTTACAAAGCGAGATAAAAAATACAAATTTTTTTGGTCTGCAATTTTATATCTATCTCCAGTCATTAAAAAAAAATATAATTATTGATTGTGCGCCTTGCAGATGCATCTATAAAACATCCCCAGTACAAACGATGAAGAGGAAGGCATAAAAATCCATCGAAAAAATAAACAATATGTTTTCATTGGTAGAATTATTATTTGACAGTTAATAATTTATTTAATTCGTGTATCATTTCTCCAATTTTTATTTTTACTCCTTCAATCTGAGTAAGCACTTCATCGTTTGTAAATCGAATAACCTTAAATCCTGCATTCTCTAAAGCTTGTTGCCTCACAACATCATTTTGATGCACCTCAGGAAGATGATGAATACTGCCATCTACTTCAATAATTAATTTTAATTCTTTACACATAAAATCAGCAATGTAATTTAACACAGGTCGTTCGCGGTTAAATGTATAACCCGTCATCTTTGCTTTTAAAACATATTTCCATAAACAAGCTTCTGCTTTTGTCATTTGCTTTCGGTTTTCATTTGCAAATGCTTTTAGCTTTTTGTTATAGTAATGATGTGTTTAGTTTATCATGTTTGTTTTAATTTATATCCCAACTCCTACACACTGCTATTAACCTCCCCCGTCCTTCTGACACCCCCTCGGGGAGGGGGAAACTGGGTGTGCTAGGCTGAACCCACCTAGTCCTAGTTTGTAGCGATGACGAGACATGGCATTTTTAAATAGCTTCCGAAACAAAATTTTAAAATATAAAAATTATTCTGAAGCCATTTTAACGGCCTCATAAAGGTTTACAATTCCACCGTTTTTGGTTAATGATTTAAATTCTATGACTTCATCTTTCGTGCCTGGTTTTATCACTTTGTAGTATTTATAAGTTTTTACAGATGATTTTATTAAAATCTTTTTTAATTGCTTTGGGCTTAATTCAGGGAAATAAGATTTTAAAACTGCTGCTACACCAGCAACAACAGGTGCTGCCATGCTCGTTCCGCTATAACTTGCATATTGATTTTCAGGAATGGTTGAATAAATATCAACTCCTGGTGCAAATAAATCAACATTTTTTTCGCCATAATTACTAAATGGCGCCACTATTTCGTCATTTTTTTTCCAGCTCAATGCGCCTACATCAATGAAGTTAGGGGCATTTTTTCCGTTAAGTAATTTTTTACAAGGATAATGAACTATCTGGTCAATGTCTTCACTTGAGTTTCCAGCTGCGTGAATGATAAATACACCTTTACTTTCTGCGTATTTTACAGCTTCGTCTACTGCTTTTTTATACGGTGAATATTTTTTTCCAAAGCTCATGTTAAGTATTTGTGCGCCATTATCAACCGCATAACGAATTGCATTTGCAATGTCTTTATCTCTTTCGTCGCCATTTGGAACGCAGCGTACTGCCATTATTTTTACATTATCTGCAATTCCATCCATTCCTATGTTGTTTTGTCTGGCGGCTGCGATAATACCTGCTACGTGAGTTCCATGAGAAGCGCCTGGCCCTTTACAATCTGGATTTCCATAATACTTTTCGTTTACATCCTCATAATTATCGCCAACAATTTGTCTGCTATTATTTTCTAAATCAAAATTACTTGTTTCAAAATTTTTGAGGGCATCATTTAGTTCTTCAATTAATTTTTCAGGAGATTTCCCAGCCTTAGCTTGATATAGAACAAGCATTTTTACTCGTTTTTCCGTATCATCACTTGCTTCAAAATTTTTCAAATCTTCTTCATTAATGAGATGATCATTGCCTTTTTGTTTTTTTATTTTATCTATGATTGATTGAACTCCTTCTTTAATAAATTTGTATTGATTTATTTGAGCTTCATTATCTGCGACTTGTTTCTCAAAATCTTCTTTTACAATTAAATAATTTTTAAATTCTTTTTTGTCTTCTTTGCTCGTAAAATCTTTTTCAGTTTTACCTTTGAATTTATCATTCAATTTTTTGTAAACCCTTGTCACTTCTAAATTGTCATCTGATACATTTTTCCCGTCTTTATTTCCTATAAAGTTCCATCCATGTATATCATCAATATAGCCATTTTTATCATCGTCAATGCCGTTACCAGCTATTTCGCCAGGATTTTTCCACATCACATCTTTTAAGTCTTCGTGTAAATAATCTACTCCACTGTCAAGCACGCCAACAATAACGGTTGTTGATTTCTTTCCTTTGAGCAATTCTTCATAAGCACGTTCAGTACTTACGCCGTTAAAGCTATCTTTAGTTGCATCTAAATTAAACCAGTTTCGGACAGACTGATTTTTTTGAGCATGGCTTATTGAAGCAATCAATAAGGCGGCTAAACAAATTATTTTTTTCATAGGATGTTTTTTTATGGAAACAAGTTAAAAATTATTTTGATTTAAATGTTTGTTTTATGAAGTGAAGAGGGTTAACTATTTAATAATGAAATTCCTTTTATCAAATCGTGTTTGGTGATGATGTGTATTTTACCAGATAAATCAGTCATTAATACAGCATTATTTTCTTTGGTAATTAATTTTGAGATTTCTTCTAATGATTCTTTTGGTCCAACGAATGGAAAAGGAGCTTGCATTAAATCTTTCACTTTTTTATTTTTCAGATGATTATCTTCAATCAGTAATGAAAACAAGATGCTATCATTCAGTGAGCCAACAAAAGTATCTCCATTCTTGACAGGAATTTGCGAAATTTCGTATTTGTTCATGAGCGATAACGCTTCATTAATATGGGCTTCAGAATCTATGGTTAGCAATTTTTTATCATGATGCCCAGTTATCAAATCCATGGCCGTTGTTTTTTTTGTTTCTAAAAACCCTCTGTCTCTCATCCAATCGTCATTAAACATTTTACCTAAATAGCGGGTACCATGATCGTGAAATATAACGACCACAACATCTCCATTTTTAAAAAAGTGTTTCATTTGTATGAGCCCTGCCATTGCCGCACCTGAACTATTTCCTGCAAAAATACCTTCTTCTCTTGTAATTCGACGCGTCATGATGGCGGCATCTTTGTCGGTTACTTTTTCAAAATGGTCAATCAAATTAATATCTACATTTTCAGGTAAAAAATCTTCACCAATGCCTTCTGTGATGTAAGGATGTATCTCGTTTTTATCAATGATGCCAGTTTCTTTCAATTTTTTAAAAATAGAACCGTAAGTATCAATTCCTAAAATTTTAATGTGCGGATTTTTCTCCTTCAGGTATTTTCCTGTTCCACTAATGGTGCCGCCAGTACCAACGCCAACAACCAGATGGGTAATTTTTCCCTCTGTTTGTTCCCATATTTCAGGGCCTGTTTGTTCATAATGAGCTTGAGAATTTGATAAATTATCATATTGATTTGCTTTCCAAGAATTTGGAATCTCGCTCGTTAGCCTTGATGATACTGAGTAGTATGATTTTGGATCTTCAGGATCAACATCAGTAGGGCACACAATTACTTCAGCACCAAAAGCGCGCAAAGCATCAACTTTTTCTTTGCTTTGTTTGTCTGTCGTTGTAAAGATACATTTATATCCTTTTATCACAGCGGCAATGGCTAATCCCATGCCTGTGTTACCACTTGTGCCTTCAATAATAGTGCCGCCAGGTTTTAATAATCCTTTTTTTTCTGCGTCTTCTATCATCTTCAAGGCCATTCTGTCTTTAATAGAATTTCCTGGATTTGTTGTTTCAATTTTTGCTAATACAGTGAACGGTAAATCTTTTGTGATTTTATTAATTCTAACTAAAGGTGTATTGCCAATGGTTTCAAGAATATTTTTTGATATTTTTCTAAACATAATCTTCTCAGTTAAAATTAAAAATGTGTTTTAAGTATTATTTATTTTTTTTGTTTTTCTACTAACATTATTGAAAGCCAAAAAGGCGTTGCAAGATAGAAACTAAAATTATAATTTTTCTGTTTTCTTGTGCAAAATTTAAATTTATAAATTATCATACCATTGGCGCTGCCGCGGAATTTTTATATCGCTAAACATGCTTGATTTTAAATTAATGGTAATGCTATAACTTTTATTGAATCCAATTGGAACCCATTGAATTCTAGCTTCCCAGCAATGCATATCTCTGTAAATACTGACACTCGTATAACTTAATTTATTAGATGTAAAATCAAAACCACTGTTTACGTTGACTTTCCAAAATTTGGTAATGTTTATACCTGCATTAAAAACGAGCGTTTGCACCTTTGTGAATTTTGAACTGAAATTTCTGTCAAAAGAAATATTATAGGCAATCATTAAATTCCAAGGAAGTTGCTCTTGTTTTTGTTCATTGTTAGGAGTATTAGTTTGTTTTTCAGTTCCAGTTTTTAAATCAGTTTGAGTTGTTGTTTTTTTAATTAATGAAGAAGATTCAAAATTTGAGGAAAGAGAAATGTCTCCATGCGTAAAGCGTGTTAGTTTGCCATTTTCATTAAACGTAAAATTTATAGTTCTACGATTCGTTTCATTATTATAAGCATACGGATCAAATGTGGCATTAAAATTTAAATCAAAAAATTTCCAAATTTTACTTCTACCGCTGGCACTAATGATGCTCATTTTAAAACTATCTGCGGCCAAGTTATAGTTACCGCTGAAACTTAAATTTTGTAATAATACAATTTTATTATACACATCACCCGTATCTGTTTTTTTTCTAATTTTTGCTTCAAAATTGTTATTTAAATTGACACCCAAGCTATTTTGTTTGCCTTGTTGAGGTCCATTAAACAGTGATTTTTCAAAGATGGAGTATTTTGTAGAACTATTATTATTTGGATTCATCACTTCTTTCCAAAATCCGAATTTTTTTTCTCCATAGTCTGGGCGATAGGTATAATTGATACTTGGAATTAATAAGTGCCTAATTTGTTTTATTTTTTTTGATTTAAAAAAATAGTCCATAAAAATTTGTGTGGTAAGAGACGTATTAAAGTTTGCATCATAGCCCGTACTAAATTTGTTTACAGTAGAACTTTTAATTCCATCTGAAATAGGGTCGAAATATTTTTCTTGTACTTTAGTGTACATCACGGAACTTAAATTTAAGGAAGGTGTAATGGTGAAATATTTGAATAATGTAATATTTGTAGAAATGGGTAAGGAATGCCTCACCCCGTATTTTAAGCTGTCGCCAATATTTCCTTTAAAGATTAAAGAATCAATTCCAGATAATGTATTTCGAGATTCAAATAAATAACTGATGCCTATTTTATCCAAAGGAGTTTGAATGATTCTATTTTCATTTTTGAAAGGATAAAATCTATTTAAATTAAAGGTTAATTCAGGGAAAGTTATATCCATCTGTTTTGTTCGGGTGTTTTGGTTATGCCTTGCATTTAAACTTAAAGATGCTAGTTTAAAAGTCTTTGTATAATTAATATTTGATTGAAAAGTATTTGTCAAATAATCTCCAGTGGTGGTTGAGTTAAACTTATTATATTTTGAAGAACGAATGTTGACATTACTACTAAATGATGTATTGGGATTATTCTTTTGATCTTGGCTATGCCTCCAACTAATTGAAAAATCTTTTTGTTTAGATAGCGTGCCAGGTATTTCTTTTTCACCAGCATTAAACTCTGAGTAACCCAAGGCCAAAGAGCCATTGAATTTATAATTGACATTATAATTATTCAGCGTTTTTAATCCCCAACTTCCGTAACTATAAATATCACCTCTGATTGTCATATCCGTTTTGTCACTGATGCCCCAATAAAATCCGCCATCTTTCAAATAAAAACCGAGATTGGCGCTATTTCCGTAAAAAGGAATTAAAATACCTGAATGTCTTTTTTTTGTGTTTGGAATAAAACCAAAAGGAATTGCTAAAGGAGTAGGCACACCGCCTATTTCTAAATATAATGGCCCAGTAACAATTTTGTCATTAGGTATTATTTTAGCCTTTTTTGTTTTAAAGATTGTTCTAGAATCTTCTTGTTCGCAAGGTATACAAGATAAGTCTTTAAAATAACTCACATCATTGCTATCTTTTTTCACTTCCTTTCCTTTCAAAATTAAATTACCTTCTTTGGTTAAAATGTTGTAAATCTTACCTTTTTTAGTTTTTAAATTGTATACCATTTTTCCGCAAACAACTTCTTTATTTCCATCATTAAATATTGGATTTCCTGTTTCGATGCCAAGACTGTCTTTTTTTCCAAATGCCGTAATCGTATTTTTTTGATTATCTATTTCAAAAAATTCTGCTTTTAACTCCATTTCTTCATACTTAACGAATGCGTCGCCAAACAAAAATATTTTTTGCCCTTCGGTTTCATATCTAATGGAGTCTCGCGCATTATAAATGATTTTACTTGTAAGCGGTTCTGCTTCTTTCGTTAGCGTATCATCTTGGTTTTTTTCTTGCTGGGCATTCGTTGTTAACACAGTTTGTTTTTTATTTAAAATTTGAGTGGAATCAGCATTTTTTATTTCCTGAGTATTTTCAATTTTGATGTTGGATTTTAAATCTTGAGCAGGGCAAAGCGACACAGTTATGAACACTGAAAAGATTAAAAAAAAGATATGTTTAACTAAATTGATAAAAACTTGGCTATAACTTTACAAAGTTGTAAAAAAAGTTATAAAGCTAACAATATCATTTTTAAATGTTTGCAATTATTAAAGCTTTGATGCTAAAAAAGTATAAATTATTATTTAGTTTTTTAATGCTGATCATGCTGATTGGCGCATTTAAAATTCCAAAACAAGATCCCAAACGAAAAATAAAAATTGTGGTCATTGACCCTGGGCATGGGGGAAAAGATCCAGGATGTAGTGGCCTTCATCACAATGAAAAAACGGTAGCACTTTCGGTTGGTTTAAAATTAGGAAAATACATAGAGGAAAATATTAAAGATGTAAAAGTGATTTACACTAGAAAGACCGATGTTTTTGTTGATTTGGAAGATAGAGCAAAAATTGCCAATGATTATAAAGCTGATTTATTTATTTCTATACATTGCAATGCTGCTGGAAAACCAGTAATGATAAAGGATAAGAAAACAGGCAAGTTACGAGCCAAAACTTTTAAGAATAGCAAAGGCAAATATATTGTTGTTGAAACTGTAAGAACTGAACCTTACGGCTCAGAAACTTATGTGATGGGTTTGAAAAATGAGGAAGGAAAAATGAAAGTTGCGCAACGTGAAAATTCAGTAATTCTTTTGGAGGATAACTATCAATCGAAGTACGAAGGATTTGATCCAGACAGTTATGAAAGTTATATTATCATGAGTAATTATACTTCAGCTTATGTTGCCCAAAGTGCCAGTTTAGCCATTAAAATACAAGATGAATATTCAAATAAAGCAGGAAGATTAGACAAAGGCGTTCATCGCCAAAGTCTTTGGGTATTATGGAGAACTTCGATGCCAAGTGTGCTGACCGAAATTGGTTATTTAACAAATCCGAAAGAAGAAAAATTTTTAGGCTCTGAAAAAGGACAAGAATATATTGCCTCCTGTTTATTTAGAGCTTTTAGAAAATATAAAGATGAAATCGAGGGTGCTAAAAAAATATATAATGATGCGTTTGAAAATCAAAAACCGCTTGAGAAAGATTTTGAAATCATTCCTAATGATTCAAATGATGTATTAAAGGAAATAGTTGATACAGTTAGCTTACAAGATCAAAAAGAAATTCTGAGTAAAAAAGAATCAGAAAAAAAAGAGAAGGAAGATTCCATCGCTTTAGTGAATGCGTTGAAACTAAAAAACGAAAAAATGGAAAAGGATCAAAAAGAAAAAAAATATAAACAACTCATTGCTTTGGCTGATTTAAATTTTAAAAAGAAAAGCTATGAAGTGTCAAGATCTTTTTACAATCAAGCCATTAATCTAAATGTGATTGAAGAAAAACATCCATTTAACAGATTAATTACCATTGATTCTATCTTAACAGCAATGAGCGTCAAGAAAAACAAAATTGTGACTACTGATTCTATCAAGATTGAACCAAAAACTATTTCAAATAGCGGTATCATTTTTAAAATACAATTTGCAAGTTCTGACAAAGCGCTTGATAAATCAAAATATAATCATGTTTCAGAACTTTGGGAATACAAAATGGGCAATGTTTATAAATATACTTCAGGAAATTTTAAAAAATTTGAAGATGCCATTAAACATCAATCTCAATTAAAAGCACTAGGTTATAATGATTGTTTTGTAGCAGCGTTTAATGATGGCGTCCGTATGGATATTATAAAGGCTAAAAAATTGACTGAAACAAAATAATCTTCTTTAATGAAAATCTATTTTTAATTTTTTTTGTAAAAATTATAACTCAATAATTTTTGTTGCGTTCCGAAGAGCCGAATCTCTGTGAGAAATAATGATGCAAGTTTTATTTTTCATAATTGTTTTGAGGTTATTTAAAATTAATTCCTCCGTTTCAACATCAACAGCAGATAAACAATCATCAAAAATTAAAATTTGTGGTGAAGAAATAATTGCTCGCGCAATTGATATGCGTTGTTTTTGGCCGCCAGATAAGGTAATGCCACGTTCGCCAACAATCGTATCAAAAGCTTGAGGAAAAGACATGATATTATCATAAACACCAGCAGATTTGGATGCATTAACAACATCTGCATCACTAAATGTTTTGTTGACTGAAAATGAAATATTCTTTTTTATGGTGTCAGAAAATAAATAAACATCTTGAGGCACGCATGCTATGCTTTTGCGCAATTCAAAGACATCATAATCTTTTATTGATTTCCCATCAATTAATAATTCTCCCGAACTAATATCATACATCCGGGTTAATAAATTAACTAAAGTTGTTTTTCCAGAACCTATTTGCCCTTTAATTCCAATGATATCTCCCTTATTTATTTTTAAATTAAAGTCTTTAATAATTGGTGTTTGACTATCCGAATATTTAAAGCTGACATTTTTAAATTCAATTTCACCTTCAATTTTTTTTGTAACAGTAGGATGGTTGATGATGTCCGACTTTATATTTAAGAGCTCGTTGATTCTATTTTGTGAAGCAGAAGCTCTTTGTATCAATGAAGTTACCCAACCCAAAGAAGCAAAAGGCCAAGTGAGTTTGTATACATAGATGATAAACTCGGTGATGTTTCCAACTTCAATGGTTTTGCTTATAACCAATTTTGAGCCGAACCATACTGTTGCAATAACGCTAATGCCAATCATCAAGACTAAAATTGGTTGAAAAAAAGCTTCTACCAATGTTAATTTTAAATTGTGTTTTTTATAGCTCTCATTTAAATTTTCCAATTTATTTTCATAACGCAGTTCTCTATGATAAGCTTTTATAACCCTAATTGCTGAAAATGTTTCTTGTGCGTGCGACGTCAGTTTTGATAATTCTTGCTGCACCGTATTACTTCGTTTATTAATTAAGTCTGATACTTTATAAATAATGATAGATAATAATGGAAGGGGTGCAAATACCAACAGCGTTAATTGCCAATTAATTTTTAACATAAATATTAAAACAATCATAACCGTTGCAAAGGTATTGATGAGATACATCACGGCTGGGCCTGTGTACATTCTAACTTTACCAACGTCTTCGCTGATGCGAGTCATTAAGTCTCCCGTTTTATTTTTTTTATAAAAATTAATATCAAGAGTTTGAAAATGTGCGTAGAGTTCATTTTTTTGATCAAATTCAATATTTCTACTCATGACAATTAATGTTTGTCTCATTAAGAATAGGAAAAATCCGCTTACCAAAGCAAACACAAAAAGCTTGATTCCATATAAAATAAATACCGTCGAATTTACGATAGACTGATTTTCAAAAATCTGATAAATTTCATTGGTGGCATTTCTTACAATTACACCTTGATAAATTGAAAAAAGACTTGATAATATAACAAATAAAGCACCAAGCAATAATTGCCATTTATATTTAAAAAAATAAAAATTAATTGATTTAAGTGATTTCATTTTTTAAAATGAGGAAACGAATATATCAATATAAAACAAGTTTTAACATTAGTAAATACAGATTTACCTCTTAACAATTTGATGTTTGAAATGACCTTTTTTTATTTACTAAAAAACTTAAAAAAACAATTATATTGTGAACACTCAAAAAATCAAAAAGCATGAAAGTTCATTTAATTGCTATTGGCGGAAGTGCAATGCATAACTTGGCATTATCGCTTCATGAAAAAGGTGATGTTGTTTCTGGAAGTGATGATGAAATCAATGAACCATCAAGATCTCGTTTAAAGGATGCTGGAATTTTACCCTCGGAAATTGGTTGGTTTCCAAATAAAATTACAACTGATATTGATGCCATTATCCTTGGCATGCATGCCCGAGAGGATAATCCTGAATTAATAAAAGCCATAGAAATGAATCTTAAAATATATTCTTATCCCGAATATATTTATGAAGCAACAAAACATAAAACACGTGTAGTCATAGGCGGTAGTCATGGAAAAACAACCATTACAGCGATGATCTTACATGTGCTAAAGCATCACAAAATTGATGCCGATTATTTAGTTGGAGCGCAATTAGATGGATTTAAAACCATGGTTAAATTAACCAATGACTCACCAATAGCCATTATTGAAGGAGATGAATACTTAGCGTCCCCTATTGATAAGCGTCCAAAATTTCATTTATATAAACCAACCATTGCCGTTTTGAGCGGTATAGCTTGGGACCACATCAATGTATTTCCAACTTTCGAAAATTACTTGAAGCAATTTGAAATATTTATTAATTTAATTGAATCAAAAGGGCTACTGATTTATTGCAGTGAAGATCCTGTTTTGAAGAAATTAGCCGATAAAGCAGGTTATATCAATCAAATTGACAAGCAGCAGTATGCGCTTCCAAATCATTTTATTGAAAATGGAGTCACTTTTATTAAAACCAAAACAAAAGAAATTCCATTGCAAATTTTCGGCAATCATAATTTAATGAACTTAAGTGCTGCTAAATTGGTTTGCAATAAATTGGGGTTATCAGATGATTTATTTTATGAAGCGATACAGTATTTTAAAGGAGCGGCAAAGCGTTTGGAGTTAGTAAGTAAAACAATAAACTTTAATTTTTATAAAGATTTTGCCCATTCACCCTCCAAATTAAAAGCAACAACTCAAGCAGTCAAACATCAATTTCCAAACCGGTACTTAGTCGCTTGCATGGAACTACATACATTTAGCAGTTTAAATGAAACTTTTTTATCTGAATATAATGGTTCAATGAATGAAGCAGATGAGGCGATAGTGTATTTTAATCCTCTTACCATTGCGCATAAAAAACTTAAAGAAATAACGACTGAGCAAGTTTTTAATTATTTCAACACGCCTCATTTAAAAGTTTTTACGGAAAGTGTTGAATTGGTAAATTATTTAAAATCTAAGTCCTTAGTTAATTCCGTTTTATTAATGATGAGCTCAGGAAATTTTGATGGCATTGATTTCAATCATCTTTCAACACAATTAAATTTAAATTAATTTGCCTAAAGTACTTCGAATAATTAATCGCTTTAACATAGGAGGAATAACTTACAATGTAAGTTATTTATCAAAATATTTAGCTCCCGAATACGAGACTTTACTAATAGGTGGGCCAGAAGAGTTAGGAGAAGATAGTTCATTATTTATTGCTGAAAATTTAGGATTAAAACCTGTTGTGCTAAAACAATTTCAACGTGAAATAAATTTTAAAAAAGATTATTTAGCGTACAAAGAAATAAAAAAAATAATCAAAGAATTTAAGCCAGATATTGTTCACACACACGCTTCAAAAGCTGGCGCAATAGGTCGTTTAGCTGCTATAAATTGTAACGTTCCAATAATTATTCACACTTTTCATGGGCATGTTTTTCATTCCTATTTTGGAAAATTTAAAACTTTATGTTACAAAATCATAGAAAGATATTTAGCCAAAAAGTCAACTGCTATTATTGCAATTAGCAATATTCAAAAAATTGAATTGTCTGAAGTATTTCAAATTGCTCCTAAAAATAAAATTGAGGTTATTCCTTTAGGCTTTGATTTAAAAAGGTTTACAGTAAATAAAGAAATGAATAGAAAGAATTTTAGATTAAAATATAACCTTTCAGATCATCAAATTGCAATCGGAATTATAGGCAGATTGGCCCCAATAAAAAATCATGATTTATTTATCGAATCAATTTCTTTTTTGAAGAAGAGCCATTTTTTAAACTTCAAAGCATTTATTATTGGTGATGGCGAAATCAAAGAAAAACTGTACGATAGTTGTAGAAAATACAATGTTTCTTTCAGCGAAAATTCTGATGAAAATGTAGATATCATTTTTACTTCTTGGATTACCAATATCGAATTTGCTTTACACGGCTTGGATATTGTTGCACTTACATCTTTAAATGAAGGAACTCCAGTTAGTATTATTGAAGCACAGGCAGCAGGAAGATTTGTTGTTGCAACCAATGTAGGCGGAATAAAAGATATTTTAAATTCTGAGTATGGCTATTTATCTGAGATATCTGATAAATCTGTTTTTTTTAATAATTTATTAAAAGCTTGTCAATTGGATTACAAAAAAATCCACATTCAATCTGATTGGGTTCTTTCAAAATTTAGTTATGAAAGACTTGTGAGTGATATGAAAAATTTATATGATCGCTTGCTGAACATCCATTGATTTTTTGATATTAAAGTATAAATATTAACTTTGTTATTTAACCTATTATATATGAGATTTTATAGAATATTTTTTTTGATAATTTTTGTAATTATGTTTTCTTCCTGCAAATTATTCAAAGCAAATTTGATGCTTAAAACTCCTAAAGATTTTGTCTACGATCAAATCGCAGATTCATTGATTAAACAAAATTATCGCATAGAAAAAAATGACATTTTACAAGTAAGAATATTTTCAAATGACGGATTTAAAATCATTGATTTGGCAAATTCTGCTAATAATATTAATAGGCTTGATTTAGATTATTTGGTTAAAAGTGATGGTTATGCAAAACTGCCTTTAGTTGGTAAAGTTAAAGTGTCAGGTCTAACAATTTCAGAAGCAGAATCCTATTTAGAACAAATTTACAACGAGTTTTATGTAAAGCCCTTTATAACTGTCAAAGTTATTAATAAACGGATTATTGTTTTCCCTGGAAATGGCGGCAAAGCACAAGTTTTGAATTTAGCAAATAATAATACCACAATTATAGAAGCCTTGGCATTAAGTGGAGGTATTCAAGAAGATGGAAAGGCTTATAAAGTTAAGTTAATTCGAAATGATGGAATTAGTAAACCAAAAGTTTATTTGATTGACCTTTCTAAAATAGAAGGAATTACATTTGGAAACACCGTAGTTTTAGCCAATGATATTATTTACGTTGAACCTAGATATCGATTTACTCAAACTATCGTTGGAGAGTTAACCCCAATCATTTCTCTTTTAACCTCAACATTATTAATTTATTCATTATTTATACGAAATTAAGTTGATTCAGCCACAAGCAGATAACAGCGTAAATGCCTATAGAGATAGGGTTTCTAAATTCAGTAATGAATTGGATATTGGTTTAGTCCTGCATATATTGATTAAAAATATATGGATTGTATTATTTTTATTTGTCACAAGTTTTTCAGTAGCTTTTTTATATTTAAGATACAGTATTCCCATTTACCAAGCATCATCAACGATACAAATTATAGATGACAACCAAGCTACACAAGTACTACAAATAAGTAAAATTGAAGGTGGAAATAATAAGATAGCAGAAGCCATAGAGCAAATTAAATCAAAAAATTTTTTAAGAAGCGTTGTTGAAAAATCAAATATACAGGTAAGTTATTTTAATGAAGGTCGATTTAAAAATAATGAGCTATACAAATCATCACTTTATTTTGTTAAATTTAATATTAAAGATCCCTTAATATACGGAACTAAGATTTATATAAATTTTAATTCTCTCAATAACGGAAAAATCAATTTTACTTTAAATGGAAAAAATTATATCATTCCATTTAATACCAATAATGTATTGAATTGTGATTATTTCGATTTGAGTTTTACCTTAAATAAATCATTGCGTTTAAAACAAATACAAAGTCTAATTTCTTCAGAAAACATATCTTACTTTGTTTTTAAAAATGCAGACCAAGCCACTTCCGAACTTAAATCAGCTCTGGAAGTTCGCTTATTAAATGAGGCCGCAAAAACAATTTTACTATCGATTAAAGATGTTAATGCTGAAAAAGCAAAAGACTTAGTAAATCTAATTGCTGAAGAATACTTAAAATACGACGTAGATCGAAAAAGCGAAAGTTCTAAAAGCATCATTTATTTTATTGATGAACAATTAAAACAAGTTTATGATGCGCTCAAAGTGTCAGAAAATAACTTACAAAACTTTAGAAAAGAAAAGCATTTTTCAGATAAAGATGATGTACTGACTTCAGATTTAATGCGGTTGAATAGCATTGAAGAACAAATGCTAAAAATAGAATTGGAAGAAAAATTATTGGCGGAGTTTCAGTCAAACTTAAACAAAAATAAAAGTTTAGATACGTATCAATTATTATCATTGATTGCGGGAACCGAAGATGAATATACCATTAAGCAGTATACCCTAAAAATCCAACAACTATTAGAAGAAAAAGAAAACCTTTTATATATCGCCACTCCAAATAGTGAAAATATAAAACAAATTAATTCCGTTATTGAGACTCAAAAGAAATTTTTGATTGAGAGTATCAATGCTTTGAGATTAAAATACAAATCTAAATATTCTAATTTATCATTAAAATCTTCAGAATATAAAAGCAAAACCGATAGAGAGCCTGAGGAAGATATGGAGCATGCCAGGTTAATGCGATTATTCAGCATCAGTGAAAAATATTATACCTTATTGCTAGAACGAAAAACTGAATTTTCTATTTCAAAAGCAGGATTCGTTTCTCAAAATGTCATATTAGATAAAGCGTTAAATATTGGAGAAAAAATTTCTCCAAATTCACGAAACTCCTTTTTAATAGCAACATTATCTGGGCTACTATTTTCAATAATAATTATTTTTATCAAATACATTTTACATAATACAATAACCTCTGTAAACGAAATTACTAAGCATTTAAGTTCATTAGTTTCAGTTTTAGGAATCGTTCCAAATTATAAAAGTGATATTCCAGTTTCTCAATTGGTAGTAGATAAAAATCCTAAATCTCAAATTTCAGAAGCTTTTAGAAGTATCAGATCTAATTTAAATTTTATTAATAATAAACCTGGTCCAAAAATTATCGCAGTAACCTCCTCTATTTCAGGCGAAGGAAAAACATTTGTTTGTTTAAATATTGCTGGAATTTTGGCTTACACCGGAAAAAAAGTAATTCTATTAGATTTAGATATGAGAAAACCCAAAATTCACAAAGGTTTTGGAGTATCAAACGATGTAGGGATGAGTACCATTTTAACGAACATGACTTCAATAGAAGAATGTATCAATAAAAGTAATTTTCCAAATTTAGATTACATTACCGCAGGCCCCATCCCTCCAAACCCATCTGAATTAATTATTAACGAAAGACTTGATTTATTAATTACTGAATTAAAAAAAACTTACGATTTTATTGTTTTTGATAATCCGCCGATAGGCTTAGTTACAGATGGAATTACGACAATTCAAAAAGCGGATTATCCAATTTATGTTTTTAGGACAAACTACTCTAAAAAAGCATTTGTTCAAATATTAGACAAACTAATAAGTGAAGGTAATATCAAAAACGTAGGTGTTATTTTAAATGGTGTTACTTCTAGTAGAAGCATCCTTGGATATAATTACGGATATGGTTACGGATATGGTGAAAATTATGGGAATGGTTACTATGATGAAACATCTGATGCCAAGAAAAATATTTTAAAATCATGGAAGTATTAAAAACAAACATTAAAGACTTATTGATTATTAAGCCAAAGATTTTTTCAGATGTTAGGGGGTATTTTTTTGAAAGTTATAATAAGGAAGTTTTTAAAGAGCACGATATTTCTGTTGACTTTATTCAAGATAACCAATCACTTTCAAATCAAGGAGTTTTAAGAGGCTTACATTTTCAGGCGCCACCTTTTGCTCAAGGCAAATTGGTAAGGGTTATTAATGGTGCTGTTTTAGATGTAGCCGTGGATATCAGAAAAAATTCGCCTACTTATGGTGAGCACGTTTCAATTGAACTGAATGAAGAAAATAAAACAATGTTTTATATTCCTCCAGGTTTCGCTCATGGTTTCTTAACTTTAACCGATCATACCATTTTTTCTTATAAATGCACACAGGTTTATAACAAAGCTTCTGAAGGAACAGTGCTATGGAATGATACAGATTTAAAAATCGATTGGAAAATTAACAATCCGATACTTTCAGAAAAAGATTTGAAAGGAGAGATTTTTAAAGAGTTTAAAAGTCCTTTTTTATGATTTTTTTTTATAAAAATATTCTTTTATTTGCCGTTTTGATTTTCGGCATTTCTTTTTTCTTTACTTTTTTAATCAATGCCATCTTACTAAAATTCTCAAAAAATTTAGGAATTAGAAACCACCCTCAAGAAGAAATTAGATGGAGCAGTTCATCAAAACCTGCTATAGGCGGTATTTCGTTTTATGTTATTTTCTTAATTACATTTATTTTATTAACGATTGTAAATAATTCTTTTTCGCTTCATGTTAGTAATTTAAAAATCATAGGAATTTTGTTTGTTTGTTCCATTGCATTTGTAATGGGTCTTTCTGATGACGCTTATAATACACGTCCATTAATAAAATTCATTGTTCAAGTGCTTTGCGGTTTAATTCTTTATTTTACAAGAACAAAAATCACCATTTTTCCTAGCGAAACTTTAAACTTCAGCTTCACAATATTTTGGGTTGTTGGATTAATGAATTCAATAAATATGCTGGACAATATGGACGGCATTGCTACAATCGTTTCTATTGTTATCGTGTTTTTTATTGTTTTATTGCATTTAAATTTGAATTTAATTTTTTCACCCATTTCAATGATGAGTTTGGGTTTGTTAGGAGCACTATTTGGTTTTTTAATTTATAATTGGCATCCTGCTGAAATGTATATGGGTGATAGTGGCAGTCAGTTTATTGGCATTTTTTTAGCAATAGTTGGGATTGATATGTGTTGGGATTCCGTTTCTTTTAACAGTAGTGCATGGTATACTCAAAATGTTATTGTTGTAAATTCCGTCATCGTTAGTACTATATTTATTTTACCAATTGTTGATACAACAACTGTTTTTATCAATCGAATATTAAGCGGTAGATCTCCCTTTATTGGGGGGAGAGACCATACCAATCACTATTTACATTTCAAAGGAATGACAGAAAAAAGAATTGCTGTTTTATATTTTTTTATTCAATTTGTTGGGCTCTTTTTAGGATTAAACATGATTTTAAATTATCAAACTTACTGGTTGTGGCTTTCAGTTTCATTTTTCCTTACAGTATTTTTGTCTTTATATTTAAATACAGTAATAAAAAAAAAATGACAATTTATTCTTGGATATTAAATCATATAAAGAAAAATAATTCAGAGTTTAAAATAAGTTTTGTAATTTTTTTTTCTTTGATATTCATCATTTTTTTTTTAAGAATTATATTTTATAAAAATAATCAAGATGCTTTAGATTATTCCAACACTAATTTTAAAGTATTAGGATTAAATTTGCCAACCAACCTTTCTTTTGCAAATGAAAAAGTACCTTTAAATGATTTTAAAATCAAAGAAAATCTAGAAAAAGAATTTTTTGAAAATAAATCATGGAAAAGTTCAGCTATTTCCTTATTTAATAAAGTTAAAAAATGGTTTCCATTAATTGAGCCAATCTTAAAACAGCAAGGAGTTCCGGATGATTTTAAATATGTGGCAGTAATTGAAAGCCATTTATCAAATGTAGTGTCGCCAGTTGGAGCCGCCGGATTCTGGCAATTAATGCCTGAAACAGCCAGGGAATTTGGATTAATTGTTAACGATGAAGTTGATGAACGTTATGATGTTGAAAAAGCAACCTATGTTGCATGCAAACATTTTAAAAGTGGTTATAATTATTTTAGTAATTGGACGCTCGCGGCTGCGGCTTATAACGTTGGAATTGGCAGTATACAAAATGCTTTAAAAAAACAAGAAGCTAATAGTTATTATGATTTAATTTTAAACAGTGAAACTGGAAGTTTTATTTACAGAATATTGGCCTATAAAACATTAATATCAAATCCAAAACATTTTGGAATAAATTATAAAATTAACTATGGTTCCTTTTTTCCTGCATTCAAAATTGTAACCGTAGATTCTTCAATTACTAATATTGCGACGTTTGCAAAACAGTTAAATACCAATGTGGTTATATTAAAAACTTTTAATGCTTGGCTCATCGGTGATAAATTAACAAATACTGAAAAGAGGGTTTATAAGTTTAAAGTTCCAAAAAATAATAACATTGATTTAAGCATCTATTTTAATGATGTATTTCCTCAAAAAATTAATTCTGATTCAACAATTATTTTTCAAAAAAGTGATACAGTTTCCATAACCAAGGATTCTTTATAATAAAATCAATTAATTTTAAAGATCATATTTAATTTGTTTAATGAAACTTTAAAACACTTTTTAAATGCTAATTTATAAATTCAATAAATGAATCTGAAAAAAACAAACGAACAAACGGCAATAAAAACAACTACTTTTAGCATTGTTGGAAATATAATTTTATCTGTTATAAAAGGCTTGGCAGGATACTTTGGTCATTCTTATGCTTTAATTGCCGATGCAATTGAATCTACCACTGATATTTTTTCTTCATTCTTAATTTTGTTTGGAATAAAATATGCCAGTAAGCCCGCAGATAAAAATCATCCTTATGGTCACGGAAGAATCGAGCCTTTAGTAACATTCCTAGTTGTTGTTTTTTTAATAACTTCAGCAACAATTATTGCCTATAAAAGCATCAATAATATCAGAACACCTCATGAATCGCCAAAATCTTGGACGTTAATAATTCTTGGGGCAATTATTATTTGGAAAGAGTTTTCTTATAGATTGGTTTTAAAAAAAAGTAAAGAGACGAATAGTTCTTCTTTAAAGGCTGATGCTTGGCATCATAGAAGTGATGCTATCACATCGATTGCTGCGTTTATAGGAATTTCTATTGCATTAATTTTTGGAAAAGGATATGAAACCGCAGATGATTGGGCAGCATTATTTGCTTCTGGGTTTATATTTTATAATAGTTATTTAATTTTTAGACCAGCTCTCGGAGAAATGATGGATGAACATTTTTACGATGAATTAATTGAAGATATCAGGCGCGTTTCTCTCACAGTTGAAGGGCTTATCGCTACAGAAAAATGTTTCATTCGAAAAGCAGGCATGAAATATCATGTTGATTTACACGCCATTGTTTATGGGAATATCACAGTGAAGGAAGGACATGATCTTGCACATAAACTTAAAGATAAACTAAGAGAAGAAATTCCTGCATTAGGACATGTTTTAATTCACATTGAACCCAACGAATAATTATACTAAAATCAAAAATATTTTTAATCAGTCATTAACATCCTAAAATTTAAAAAGGCATTTGATTCATTCGTTTAGTAAAACAATTTATTTTGTTTTGACATGTTTTTTAATAACACACAACTCCTATAGCGATCTTCCTGATAAGTATGATACAATTCATTTAAGGTTTTTTCTACATTAATTAATCCAATTTCATCAGCCCATTTCAATAAGCCTTTCGGGTAATTTACGCCTTTTGTCATGGCTACATCTAAATCTACTATGCTCGCAATTCCCAAATAATAAGCATCACAAGCCTCATTGATGAGCATACACAAGATCCTATTAAAAATATATTTCCCTAAATTTTCGTCTTTATTTGGCAGTGGGTTAATCGCCCCTTCAGCATAATCATAAAATCCTTTTCCAGATTTTTTTCCTAACAAATTTGCTTCTAATAACCGTTTTTGTGATAATGCGGGTTTAAACCTAGGGTCGAAATAAAATTGGGTCCACACCGTTTCGGTAACGATGTAATTAACATCATGACCTATTAAGTCCATTAATTCAAATGGACCCATTTTAAATCCTCCGAATTCTTTCATTGCCCAATCAATTGTTGCAATGTCGGCAATTTGCTCTTCAAATATTCTTAATGCCTCACTATAATAAGGTCGAGCCACTCTGTTCACTATAAAACCAGGAGTATCTTTTGCCATGACAGTAATTTTTTTCCAAGAATCAATTATTGCTTTGCAATTTTTTGCAATGTTTAAATCTGTTGCAATACCTGGTATTATTTCTACCAATGGCATTAATGTTGCTGGATTAAAAAAATGAATTCCAATGACTCTTTTCGGTAATTTACAAACTGAAGCAATGGATGTAATTGATAAGGAAGACGTATTTGAAGCTAGCACACAAGATTCTGAAACAATTGCTTCTAGATCTTTAAACACAGATTGTTTGATGCTGAGATTTTCAATGATAGCTTCAATGATTAAATGACAATCTTTTAAATCATTAATAGAATTGGTAAATAGAAGGTTTGATTTAATTTCATTAGCGTGCTCTTCTGAAATTTTTTGTTTTTCAATCAGTTTTGATAAGGTAGCTGAAAGATTTTTTTTTGCTTTTTCAATTGCCTCTATGCTTGAATCAAAAATGATTGTTTTGTGATGTTGTGTAGCTGAAATTTGACCTATTCCAAGCCCCATTGCGCCTGAACCAACGACGCCAATAATACTTTGCTGTGTGAACATAATTAATTTTGAATGATTATTTTTTTTGTTTCTGAAATCCCCTCTCCTGTAATACTAATAAAATAAATACCACTTGACAAGTCTGTTACATTTATCAAATATTTGAATTTATTTTCATCTATAAAAGTGCGATTTTCGAAAATTAATTGTCCCAATAAATTTGTAAAGGTAAAAGTAATTGTTTTATTTTTTTGATCTAACAAATAGATGGCTAATTTTTCATTAATTGGATTGGGATAAATGCTGAAGATACTTGGTTTAAATGGTGGTTCTTTGTTAGTTTTATAATACTCATCTCCTTCTAAAATAAAAATGCCATTTTGCATATCACAAACGATAATAATCTTACTTTTTAAAAAGGGATAAGCTCCCCAATTCCCTCTGTAAGCATTCGTTACATAATTGTCATTTAACCCATGTTGTGGATGTGTGTCAAAAAAGCCATACATGAAAGCTTCATCAGGACTTGAAATATTATACAAATACAATCCATCTTGGTAACTACTTACCCAGCACCATTTATTTGATACAATGTATGGGTTATGGGCAGTAGCCCCATCATGCGAACTCAAAGTGCCAAGTAAATTAACATTTGATAAATCCGATACATCTATTACTTTTATTGGTAAACCAGCGGGTACCTCATCCGTAAAAACCAATATTTTTTTATTTTCAGTTAACCAAGAACTGTGATTGTAGCCTGCATAAGGATAACCAGAATAGCTTGCCAATAAAGAAAATGTATTTGATGGCAACAGTTTCATGATGAAAAGCCCTTGCCCGCCGCATGATGCAAAAATGGTATCATTATTTACGTACATATCATGGACATAAGTAATTGAGGGAATATCATCGCTGAGTTTTCGGATCAAAAGCGGTACTGAAGGAGTAGCAAGGCTATAAACACACATGCTTTCTATTGCACCAACAGTAGATGTTACGGCTCCACAGTACATTTTATCTTTATCAATAAATATGGTATGAACCCTTTCGAAATAGCTATTCCCATCGTAAACCACATGAACTGAATCTGGCAAATATTTCATATCTAAAATCTGAAAACTATTTGGTGCGGGGTCGTCGCTTACGATGTAACAATAGTTTTGGTAAGTTTTTATTTCTCGCCATGTACAACCGTTTCTTTTTGCTTTTACAGAATCGCAAATAATGGGATTTGTAGGTACACTAACATCAATAAAATAAGTTTTACTACTTGTGCCAATAATAGCGTATTCTCTATTTTTATCGGTTTGTTCCCAACCCCAGCAACCAGAGTATTTTCTGCCATCAAAACCTGTGGCATCTTTTTCAGGATCAAGGTGAGATAACAAATTGAGGTTTAAATGAGGATATACTTGCGCCTTGATTTTTTGCAATAGAAAAAAAACAGAAAGAATGATAAAGGTTTTTTTCATTTTATAAAATTACATATAAGTTACAAAAAATAGCTGATGATGATAAAGAATACTTTTGGTTTTAAAATAAATAAAGCTCTATTTTTATGAAATGAAATAGTCATGCTCCAATAAGCAAAAATATAAATGAAGGCAACTGTTTAGCAAACATCTAAGTCAGGAAAAGGGCGGAAATGACGTATTCCTTATGACAATAAAAAATTTAGACATATGAATTTAAAACAAGTTACAGAAAATGTTGTGGAAATCTCCAAAGAAGTTGGAGATTTTATAAGATTAGAAAGGAAAAACTTTAAATATAGTGATGTTGAAGTGAAAGGATTAAATGATTTAGTAAGTTATGTAGATAAAACATCAGAAAAATTAATTGTAGAAAAGCTTCATTTAATTTTACCAGAAGCTGGATTTATTGTAGAGGAAAATACAGTTTCTGAAAGAAAAGAAGCGTATAATTGGATTGTTGACCCACTTGATGGTACTACAAATTTTATACATGGCGTTCCATGTTATGCCATTAGCATTGCATTGGAGTACAAAAGAACTATTATATTAGGCGTAGTATATGAAGTATCGAGGGATGAATGTTTCTATGCATTTAAAGATGGCGGGGCTTTTTTAAACGGAGAATTAATTTTTGTATCAAAAATTACAAGTTTATCAGAAAGCTTAGTAGCCACAGGTTTTCCAGTTTACAATTTCAATAGAATGAAGCCTTTTTTAGAATGCGTAGAATATTTAATGAGAAATACCCATGGCGTGAGACGATTCGGTGCTGCGGCAGTAGATTTGTGTTATTTGGCTTGCGGCCGTGTTGATGCTTTTTTTGAATACAATTTAAGTGCTTGGGATGTAGCGGCTGGGGCTTTAATTATAAGCGAAGCTGGAGGCACTATTTGTGATTTTAGCTTGGGTAATAACTGGCTATTTGGAAAGGAAATAATTGCAACAAACTCTGAACTAGAAAAAGAGTTTTTGAAATTAATAAGTAAAAAATTTCTTGAAGATTAAAATTTAGAACGTAAACGACTTTTGCTTTTTTTAGGTGCAAAAAATTTCCCAATGGTAATCTGAGCAGATATGTAAGTGTCTTTTTGAATGTCACCACGCTGCTCTCCAGCGTTTGTAGCACCTGGTATTAAGCCTTTATTTGGATCAGATAAAATTACACTTGTTGGCCCATACGCATTTTCTAAAGCAGCTTTGTCATAGTAAACACCACTAACGTCATCAATATAATCCGTAAAGGTTTTTCTGTAATTCAATTCTAATCCTATACTCCATTTTTTTTGAATAATTGCTCGCCAACAAACTCCCATTGGAATAACAAAACCTACCTTTTTGTATTTAGGCGGCCCACCAGGCAAACCTTGTCCTTCCGTATGAAGTGGTTGTAATTTAACCCATGCCCCTGTTTCAGGGTTTTTTCCTTTGGGATTAAAATAAAAAGCAGCTACCCCAATAAAAGCCATAAATTCATCAGACCTTGATTTATGGCGACGTACCATAGTTCTTTTTAGACCATAGCGGTGGCCGGCCTTATTTCGAAAAAAGGAAAATTCAGCACGGGTTCCTAACTCAAAAATATTTGATTTAAAATTTAAATTTCTATTATTACGAGATTTTTCTTGGGTTAAGTTATCATCTCCTTTTACTAATAAATAGTTTAAACTGCTGTGAATGTTAAATGTTTTAGAAAATTTATAACGATATGCTATGCTAACAGAGGGGCGTGTTAACCGAAATTCAATATCTGCTGGACTATAATCTTTACCTGTGCCATTTAACCCGCCTAAATCACCTAAAAACTGAGAAATACCAATTTGCAGAATGACCTCTTTACGGTATTTTTTCCAGTCATTTGCTCTGGTAAAATTTTGAGAATATGTCAAGTTTTCTAAAAAAAAAAATTGAAATAAATAGGACTGAAACGTAAATTTTAGTTTTCAAATCAAAAAAAATTAGAGTTTTAACAAAAATACTAAAATATTTATTACTACAAAATTTTTTCATAAATCTTGAAGCTTTTAATTTTCTAGAATGACCGTCTGGAAAGGAACTAGATTTTAAAAAAACACTTTATATGAAAAATTATTAATAATTCAATTGATAAAATACGATTGGATTGAGGTCAATAGAATCAACAGTTTCATCAATCGTATATATTAATTTTTCTAATAAGTTATTTTTTATCCTCCCCCCTTATTAATTATTAGAAAAAGTCTTATTGCTTAATTTGGGATAAAAGGAAGTGTTGAATCTTGAACTTTTAATTACTCGACTGCAAGAGTCGAGCAAATAACTTCTTGATTGTAAAATATTTTATAGTTTAACGGCACTTTATCGAACCAAAAACCCCCTGATAAATAAGGCTTTATCAGGGATTTTCTAGTTAGAGCTTGCTCAAAAACTCAGAATTTCTTTTTCCATACTTTTGAGGGCAAAAGTAGGCAAAACCCTTTTAAAATTTTAAGGCGATTTTCGTTGCATCGCTTTTGCCTTCCTTAACGAAACCGCTGATAATTTAAGCCCT
>JBKDJY010000023.1:0-6255 GCA_046345275.1 Bacteroidota bacterium | reverse complement strand
AGATCAAATCAGATAGACTTTGCAGCACCCATTGCCAAAGTGAAAGGAAGCGTAAACAGCTACACGGTTAACAATTACGAGGTGATAGATAATAATTTGGACATTGATTCCATTTACTATTACAAACTCGAGCAAGTTGATCTAGATAAAACAGTGCATGAAGTTGGGCAAATTATTTATGCCCATTGTGTGCCAGTTAAATTCAATTATAACTTTAACTCTTATTTATCAGGAGATGTTTTAACCATCATCAGCAACAAAAACCTTGATAATGTTACCATTGGCGTGTATACGGTTTTAGGGCAAACCTTAATCACCTTCAACAACGTGAACTTAAAGAATGGCGAAGCCTTCAAAATTGATGTGAGTAATTTGGCCGAAGCTGTTTATTTCATTAAAATATTGAATAGCAGCGAGCGAGCGCTTAAGAAATTTGTGATTGGGAGGTAGGATGATCTTACCAAACAAGTTGAATTAAAATAGAAACAAAAAGCCCTTGTAATGCAAGGGCTTTTTAGTTGTTAAGTATGCCTTAGGTTTATTTCATGATAGGTTGCGCTATTGAACAGTCTAATTGCGCTTTCGCCTGTAATTAAAAACAGAAAAGTAAAAGGTATTTATAGGGTTAATATAAAAGTCGAAACCTTTAACAGGATTTTTAGCAAAAATGTTTGAACTTTTTTCAAGTCGACTCAGGATGCTTCAAATCAAATAAAAATCGAAATAACATTTAATTTATGTCAATTTTTTAGATGCAACTCTTCTATAACAAAAGATTTATCTAACTTTACTAGCTATTATGCAAGAACAAATTTTAATTCTCGATTTTGGTTCACAATTTACTCAGTTAATTGCTCGTCGTTTGAGAGAACTGAACGTGTATTGTGAAATCCACCCCTTCAATAAAATTCCAAAAATTACTGACAATATTAAAGGCGTCATTTTATCAGGAAGTCCACATAGTGTACGTCAGGAAAATCCTTTGAATCCCAACTTAGATCACATTAAAGGTAAATTGCCTTTATTGGGCATTTGCTATGGCGCTCAGTTATTGGCCTATTTTTATGGAGGTGAAGTTGGAAAATCTAATTCGCGCGAATATGGAAGAGCAAACCTAAGCTTTGTAGGCAGCAATAATCTTTTGTTTAAAAACATTAGTCATGAATCTCAAGTTTGGATGAGCCACGCGGATACCATTTTAAAAGTTCCAGAAAAATATACTGTGATAGCTAGTACGCATGATGTGAAAGTTGCTGGTTTTGCTATTGAGAATGAACAAACATGGGGAATTCAGTTTCATCCCGAGGTTTATCACTCAACAGAAGGTGCTGCTTTATTAAAAAATTTTGTAAAAGATATTTGCGGCTGCGCAGGTAATTGGACGTCTAGTTCATTTATTGAAAGAACTGTTGAGGAAATAAAACAAAAAATAGGAAATGATAAAGTTGTATTAGGCTTATCAGGCGGCGTAGATAGTAGCGTTGCTGCGGTATTATTGCACAAAGCCATTGGCGCTAACCTACATTGCATTTTTGTTGACAATGGTTTGTTGCGTAAAAATGAATTTGAAAATGTTTTAAATTCATACAAAGGAATGGGCTTAAACGTAAAAGGTGTTAATGCTAAAAATTTATTTTATGATGCGCTCAAAAACATTTCGGATCCTGAAAGCAAACGCAAAGCCATAGGAAAATCATTTATAGATGTTTTTGATGAAGAATCAAAACTAATTTCAGACGTAAAGTGGCTAGCGCAAGGAACCATCTATCCGGATGTGATTGAGAGCTTATCAGTAAATGGACCGTCGGCAACCATTAAGTCTCATCATAATGTAGGCGGCTTGCCCGATTACATGAAATTAAAAGTAATTGAACCATTACGAAGTTTATTTAAAGATGAAGTACGCAGAGTGGGCGTAACTTTAAGTATGGATAAATCTTTAATAGGAAGACATCCATTTCCTGGGCCAGGATTAGCCATTCGGATTTTGGGAGATATTACTGCTGAAAAAGTTGAATTGTTGCAGGAAGTAGATCATATTTTTATTGAAGGTTTAAAATTTGCTGGCTTATATGATTCTGTTTGGCAAGCAGGAGCCATCTTATTACCCATACAAAGTGTTGGCGTAATGGGAGATGAACGTACTTACGAAAAAGTAGTTGCTCTTCGTGCTGTGTCTTCAACTGATGGAATGACAGCTGATTGGTGCCATTTACCATACGAATTTTTAGCAAAAATTTCAAATGATATTATAAATAAAGTAAAAGGCGTTAATAGAGTTGTATATGATATTAGCTCAAAGCCGCCAGCTACCATTGAATGGGAATAGCTGACAGAAGTTGCTAGATAAATAAAAAAGTTTATTTAAATAACATGAATAAAAAAAATAAAATACATATTGCGCTAATTTTGCTTTTTGCTTTTTGCTTTTTTCCAAATTATTTTAATGCTCAAACAAAATCGACAGAAATAAAAATTATAAATGGGAAGAAATATTACATTCATAAAGTTGAAAAAGGGCAAAGCTTATATGCCATTGCAAAAACTTATGAGGTAGATATCAATTATATTTTAGCTGAAAACGAAGAAGCCATAGAAGGCATTAAAAATGGACAAGAATTAAAAATTCCTTTTGAAAAGAACCTTGCTAAACCAGCAAATAGCATTGATACAAATAAGTACGTTTATCACAAAATAAAAAAAAGTGAAACCATTTACAGCATTTCGAAAACATATAACCTTAATGAAAAGCAACTCAGTATTTATAATCCTCAAAGCAATAAAGGCATCAAGGAGGGGGAATATTTAATTATTGCTGAGAAAAAAACGCCAATTAAAAAATATGATGATAATGGAAAAAATAATGTTTCAACTTCAACTTACAGTTTATATACCGTTTTACAAGGAGAAACATTAACATCCATCAGTAAAAAAAATAATGTTGCGATAACCGAATTAATAAAATTAAATCCAGAAATCAATGACGGTTTAAAAAGTGGACAGCAAATTAAAATACCAACGATTGTTAGAAAAATTGCAGATGTATCCATTCCGACTTCAACTTTAAATTCAGGATATACAAAATCAGTCAATGAAATAGATAGTAACATATTTAATAAACCAAAAAAAAATTATTACAACATTGGTTTGTTTTTGCCCTTTAAGCTAAAAGAAAGTGAGCTTTTTACCGTTGATGATTTATTGAAAAGTCAGGCTTCATTTCCTGCCACTCAAAATATGGCTTTAGATTTTTATTTAGGTTTTAAAAAGGCCATAGATTCTTTAACCTCAAAAAACTTTGTAATCAACATTTCTTTATTTGATGTTCAAGAAAACGATTCCGTAAAGGTAGAAGATATTTTTCGAACGGAAGATTTTAAAAAATTAGATCTTATTTTTGGGCCACTATATGCTGGTGTGTTTAAGCAATTATCCAAACGCGCTAAAACGCTTCAAATACCTTGTATTTCGCCAATCCTTTCACAAAGCAAAATTTTATACAATAATAATTTAGTCAGTAAGGTCACTCCATCTCAATATACGCTGATAGAAAGCTTGGCAGATTTTGCTTTTGATTCATTAGCTGCTTCAAACAATATTATTGTTTGTCCCACTAATAAAGATTTATCATACGCTAGAGCTTTTAAAGATAGATATAAGGTAAATTTATTAAAAGCAAATAAGTCGTTAAAGGATACGATTTGTCAAGTAAAAAATTTGGAAGGTGTAAAATCAAAATATGTTTTAGGTAAAAAAAATGTAGTGATTGTTTTGACCAACAATCCTGTTTTTTTGCAAGATTTTATTACCCAGCTATCTTTATTTGCAGACAAGAAAGATTTTTTATTGATGGGTTTCGAAAACAACATTAGCATCGATAATTTAGACCAAGCTTATTTTAATAAATTAAATTTTCATTTTGCTACCGCTCATAAATTGGATAATTCTGATTTAAAAACAAGAGATTTAGTGAAGCAATATCAGCAAGTATATGCAGGCGATCCTAGTGAATATTATTTCGAAGGATTTGATATTGCTACCTATTATTTTTCTAATTTAAAAAATGAAGGTCCAAACATGTTCATCAATTTAGAAAAATTTACGTATGATGGAATTTTGTGTGGGTTTAAATTTTATAAACCAGATAGCGTAACAGGGTACGAAAATAAAGCTGTTTCAATCTTTAAATATTCAAATTTTAAATTACAAAAGTTAGGATGGAGATAAATAGACAAAATATTTCTGAATGGCTAAAAAAATTACAATCAGATATTTGTTTTTCTCTTCAAACAGCAGATGGTTTAGCTAGCTTCAATCACGACGTTTGGGAAAGAGAACTGGGTGGTGGTGGTATTTCTAAGGTAATAGAAAATGGCGCTGTGATAGAAAAAGGTGGAGTGATGTTTTCTGCTGTACATGGTAAAGTTCCCGAATTTTTATTAAAAGAACAATCTCATTCTGTTATTGAAACCAAATTAACACAAGCAGATACTTTTTTTGCGACAGGAGTTTCAATTGTCATCCATCCAAAAAACCCTATGGTACCTATAATTCACATGAACATCAGATATTTTGAAATGAGTAATGGAGTCAGATGGTTAGGTGGTGGTATTGATTTAACGCCTCATTATATTGTGGATAGTGATGCTAAATTTTTTCATCAACAATTAAAATCTGTGTGTGATCAACATCATAAAAGTTATTATTCAAAATTTAAGACTTGGGCCGACGATTATTTTTATATCAAGCACCGCAGCGAAACACGCGGAATTGGTGGAATTTTTTTTGATCGTTTAAGTTCCACACAAGATGTTAGCTTTGAACAAAATTTCGCTTTTTGGCAAAACGTGGGGCAGATATTTTCACCAACTTATCTTGAGTTAATAACCAGAAATAAAAATAAAAGCTTTACAACTCAAAATAAGCAATGGCAGCTATTGAGGCGAGGACGTTATGTAGAATTTAATTTGGTTTATGACAAAGGAACTCGTTTTGGCTTAGAAACTGATGGAAGAATTGAGTCAATCTTAATGAGTTTGCCAACTCATGCAAGTTGGATCTATAATTTTAAACCATCAAAAAATTCAGAAGAAGATATCACCTTAAGTAAATTAAAAAAAGATATCGATTGGCTTAAGTTATGATATAATAAGGTTTTCAAATTATAAAAATAAATTAGAATAAAAGTTTAGCAAACATTTGATTCAGAAAGAGTTTAGAAGGTTCTATGAGATAGAAAAAAATAAAATCAACAAATGAAAACAACATCAATTTTAAAATACTTTTTACAAGGTCTACTCATTTTTATTCCTTTAGGTATTACTGTTTTACTTTTGATTAAATTATTTCAATTTTTCAAAAATTTATTTTCATTTTTGGGAATTATACAAAACAATTTTTTTGATACCATTATTTCACTTACAGTATTAATTTTATTTATCTTTTTATTAGGCGTACTGGCCTCGACATTTTTGTTTAAACAATTCTTTTCATTCATTGAAGAGAGAATAGAAAATTTACCTGTTATTAAGCACATCTATACTTCAATTAAAGATTTTTTAAATGCTTTCATGGGAAATAAAAGAAAATTTTCTAAGCCCGTTTTGGTTTTAACCAATCCACAAGCTAACATTCATGAAATTGGATTTATAACACAAAATGACTTGAACGAATGGGAATTAAAAGATAAAATAGCGATTTATTTGCCTCAATCCTATTCTTTTTCAGGCAGGCTCATTATACTGAGCAAAGAACAAGTAATCCCTTTAAAAGCAGATAGTTCGGAGGCCATGAAGTTTATCATCTCTGGCGGCTTAACAGATGTTGATAAAGATTAAATATAAAAAGGATAAATGCTTTTATGGCTATCCGATAATCACACATTGATTTGATTAATAAAAACAGTATTATCCAATTTCATTTTCTTTCGTATTTAAGTGAAAATAAATACGCTTTACATTACTCATCTGTTGAGAAAGAACGCTCAAAGTCCATCTGATTTTTAGGAATGGAAAGGCTTTGACAGCCAAAGGAATTAAACCCATCTGCCCTTTTCATCAAGTTTTTAAAACAACTTATTTATTTGGGGCTTTTTCGCCAGTTAATGGGGATAAATTTTTTTAGAATTACCCCTTTGTAATGCCAATACTTTCCAAATATTCCTCAATGAGTTTTCACTGGAAAAACCAGATCAATTTAAAATAATAACATTAGATAATGGCGCTTTTCACAAAGCTGAATGCTTAAAAATACCTG
>JBKDJY010000022.1:0-30367 GCA_046345275.1 Bacteroidota bacterium | reverse complement strand
CTTAAGCGTCTCTTTTATAATAATATTTAGTGCGTATGCCATAATGTAAATATAAATAGCTTTTATATAATAGTCTAATAAGTATCAAAAAAAATATTAACAAAACAATTGTTAATATTAGACTAAATTATATATGCTAATAGTATTATTTGCAAAACCTAACACAATGACGCCGCACAATATACCAATGCCAACTCTTGCTATTTCATTAATCCAATCTTTATCAATTGCAAACTTTACAAAAAAAGTGATGCCTATAACTAAAATGGCAATCCCTATTTTACTCACTAAATTTTCACCTACAAATTTTTCTAAATCGGGATTATTTTTTCTGAACTTATCATACCAAGTTTCTTGAGGCACATATTTTATTTGAGGCGGAGGAACCACTTTCTGCTTAGGAATTTCAGGACTTGTAACTTCAGTTTTAACTTTTGGGATGTCTGGTTCTATCTGTTTCTTTTCAGGAACAACAACAGGTGGTGCAGCCTTTTGTATGAGAGGCGAAACCTTTATAGGATCTTCTGTTTTTTGACCGATAGCATTCTTTTCAGAATTATTTTTTAAAAACTTTAAGTAATCTTCAAGCTTTTCTAATTTGGTTTCTAATAATTCTAGTTTTTTATTTTGACTAGAATTGAATATGATAACGAGGATAATAATGAGTAATGATAATAAAATTTCCATTTGATATTTTTTTAAAGTTTAAATATAAAGGCCAAATACGGTTGGTTGTTTAACAAAACTTGGAGCTTCAGTTTTTTGCCAATCTTTTATTGTTTTTACAATGATGCTTTCATTTTGTAAAGTTAAATTAGTAGCAATAAGTAACAATGAATTTTGGTTTAATGTTTTTAATAAATCTTCAAATAGACTCAAATTTCTGTAAGGAGTTTCAATAAAAAATTGGGCTTGTTTTTGTTTAACTGCAATCTGTTCTAAAGCCTTGATGCGTTTATTTCGTTCAATTTTATTAATGGGTAAATACCCAACAAAAGCAAAATTTTGTCCATTAAATCCACTTGCCATAATTGATAATACTATGGAACTCGGCCCAACCAAAGGCGCAACTTTTATTTTCTTTTGGTGAGCTTGTTTAATAATTTCTGCTCCAGGATCTGCAATACCCGGGCAACCCGCATCACTCATTAGGCCCATATTATGTCCGTTCGTAATGGGTAATAAATATTCATTTAATGCTTCGGTTTTTGTATGTTGATTGACGATTTGAATATCTGCTCTGCCTATTTCTTGGTATTTTGTTTGTTTCAAAAAAGCCCTTGCTTCCTTTGCATTTTCAGCAATAAAATAGTTTAGTTTATGAATAATGGTAAAATTATGAATGGGCATAATGCTTTCCAAATCACAATCACCAAGTGATACAGGTATTAAATATAAAACTCCTTGTTTTGACATTTTTTTATTTTAAAGATAATTTTTTATCATCATTCATGATGAGTTCAGCATCATCTATCATTAAATTAACCATTTCAATTAATTTTTTAGTATGAATGTGCGGCAATTTCAAAATGAGTTCATCAAGGCTGATGGATTTTAATTTTACTTCTTTCTTAATAAGAATGCTCATTTCTGAGCGCGAATCCAACAATTCTTTATGTTTTTCAATACAAACATCACAATACATGCAATCAAAAGAATTTGTTTCGTTAAAATAAGATAACAAAAGTCTGTTCCTGCATATGTTATCTTCGCGCACATAATTAATAACAGATTCTATTTTAAATAAATTCTTTTGTTTTAAAAGAGGATAATTTACCAACCTAATATCTTCAAATTTTAAGTTAATCCTATTTTGTAAAAATAAAAGTTTTGGTAGCGTTGTTTGTGGTACATATGAAAGTACGCCTTGTTTATTTAGAATCTCTAATTGCTGATTTAGTTCTACGTCAGAAATTTTAGAACGATAAGCGACGTCTTTTTCTTTTATTCGAACATAATCTTCAAATATACCGCCATAGCTTCGCAGTAAAACTTTGATTAAAGTATCGTACTTAGGGAACTTCACTTGAAAATTATATAAATCATTTTTGTTCATTTTAAATAACACTTTGGAAGGTTCAAAATAACTATCTAAATAAGTCATATAACCTTCTTTTTCTAATGCCTTCATGGCATTATAAAGCGTTAAAACTTTTAAATTATAATTCCGAGCGATTTCGTCAATATCAAAATTAACAGTTAATCCTTCTCCTGTTTCTACCGCTATTTGAAAGTAATTGAAAATAGCTTGATAGCATTGTTTGATGTCTTCAATGGAAGGCGTATTGTTGATGTGAAAATCCATCAATGAAGCCATATCTCCTTCGTTGCACAAAATGGTTGAATAGGCAGTTTTCCCGTCTCTACCCGCTCTCCCTGCTTCTTGAAAATATGTTTCTAAACTATCTGGTAAATCAAGATGAACCACAAAGCGAACGTCAGCTTTATCTATTCCCATGCCAAAGGCATTGGTAGCTACAATTACTTGAACCTTATTGTCAATCCATTTTCTTTGTTGAGCTTCTCTTTCCAAAGGTTTAAGGCCTGCATGGTAATAGCCTGAAGTTATTTTTTGCAGAAGCAACCACTTGCTGATCTCTTCTGTTTTTTTTCTGTTACGAACATAAATAATACCCGAACCACCTATGTTGTGTATAATTTTAAGTAGTCGATTATATTTATTTTCCTCTAATTGGACAACGTAGCGAATATTTTTTCTAGCAAATGATTGCTTGTAGATTTTTTGATTCTTAAAATTTAATTTTTGCTGAATATCATCAACTACATCTTTGGTGGCACTTGCAGTTAAAGCAATGATGTTGATGGATGGAAAATACACACGCAGTTCTGCTATTTTCAAATAACTAGGTCGGAAATCATAACCCCATTGTGATATACAATGTGCTTCATCTACCGCAATTAAATTAATGGGTAAATAAGATAGTTGTACTCTGAAAGTTTCGTTTTCAATTCGTTCGGGAGAAACGTATAAAAATTGCACATGACCCAAAGCTGAATTATTTAAAGCAATTTCAATTTCTTTAAAATTCATGGCTGATGTAATGGCAACTGCACTTATTCCTTTATTTTTAAGACTATTCACTTGATCATTCATTAAGGCAATAAGTGGAGAAATGACTAAACACGTTCCGCCAAGAACCAATCCAGGGATTTGAAAACACATTGACTTTCCTCCGCCAGTTGGTAACAAAGCCAAAGTGTCGGTATGATTTAATGTTGAAAGGATAATTTCTTTTTGTAAAGGACGAAACTCATCGAAGCCCCAATATTTTTTGAGATAAAAATATATGTCTTCTTGATGTGACAAATTCAAAAAATTAGAAAACTAATTTACCAATTTTAAACCTTTGTGATTCTATTTTTTTGAACAACATTTCTTATTATTGTTTTTTGCTATATTTAGAGCGTACGATAAATTTTTTAGATGCAAATAGATTATTTAAAAGGAGTGATAAAACAATTTGAGTATTACAAAATGCCCGGAGAAAAATCCTTTGAACAAGTTGAAGAAGAAAAATTGTTTTTTCAATACAATGCTGATAGCAATAGCATTGCAACGATTGTAAAACATTTGAATGGAAATATGCTTTCTCGTTGGACAAATTTTTTAACAACAGATGGAGAAAAGGAATGGAGAAAAAGAGATGCTGAATTTGAGAATAGCATTAAAACTAAATCAGATTTATTGAACCTTTGGAATGAAGGTTGGGTATGTTTATTAGAGGCTTTAAAGAGTTTAAAAGTAGAAGATTTAAGTAAAATCATCTACATCAGAAATCAAGGCCACACAGTTTTTGAAGCCATTAACAGGCAGCTGGCTAATTATCCTTATCATGTAGGTCAAATTGTTTTTTTAGCTAAAATGTTGAGTACAAAAAATTGGGTTTCATTGTCAATCCCAAAAGGAAATTCAGAAATATACAATCAAGATAAATTTTCAAAACCAAAAGAAAAACAACATTTTACGGATGAATTTTTAGATCAAAAAGAAAACCCTTTACCAAACAATTAAAATGAGCAAAACTTTTACCAATAATAAATTAGTTTATTTTGCACTATTACTGCTCATTACCACCATATTTAATTCTTGTTTATTATTTCAACCATCCACAAAAAAATTAACCAAGAGAGCTTTCCTAGCTTATAAAACTTACGATGCGGTTATTGTTCCTGGCGTTCCGTTTATTGATTCGGCTTGGGATTTAACAATGAAAATGCGCGTGCTTTGGGGCATTCATTTGTACAAAAAAGGGTACACACAAAAAATCATCATGAGTGGTGGCGCAGTTTATAGCCCTTATGTGGAAGCGAAAATCATGAAACAGTATGCCATTGCTTTTGGCATTCCAGAGCAGGACATTATCGTTGAAGATAGGGCACAACACAGTACTGAAAATGCTTGGTACAGTTACAAATTAGCAAAAAAACTAGGATTGCAAAACATTGCCTTGGCAACGGACCCTTTTCAAACACGAATGCTTTATCCTTTTGGAAAAAGAAGAATGAAAGATTTAAAATATTTGCCAGTATTGTTTGATACTTTAAAAACATTAGAACATCGCACTCCTCAAATAGAATATCAATCTCTTAAAATACCATATTTTAAACCCATTACCGAAACTCAAAGTTTTTGGTACCGATTAAGGGGAACAGCAGGAAAGCACATTGATTTTAATGAATAGTTTTTTTAGTCTCGTCGATTGTTTTTTAAACTTGAAGAAACTGTTAATAAACACTCAACCATAAGTAATTTCAGCTCTTGTTTGCAGTAGCAACAAAGTTGCTAAAATTTTATATTTTTTCAAACAATTAAAAAACAACAGACAAAAAGTTTCATTTATCATTTGAGTGGGCTAATATATCATTCAAAAAAATTGTTTCATTTGCCATACCCACTTTTTTCAAGGAACTCTGAAGGATTCGTCATCTCAATAATTTCTGTATATACTTTACTTTTATCTTTAGCTTGCTGATAATAAGCGTCTATAATTTTATGTCCAACGGCAAATCCCAAATTACCCGGTTTATCTTTATCTGAAAAATTAAATAGCCAAGCTCCAGGACTGGGAGAACACATTTCTTTTTTAAATGTTTCCCATATTTCTTTTTCATGAATATTAATATAATCATATGCATCTTTTCTTAGAACAACAGGTTTGCCACTTACAACTTCTGCCATGTAATCACAAATCGATTCAACTAAGGCATTATTCAAAAGCGCACATTTATTGTTATATTTTATTGCAGTTTGTTGAAAATGCGTTGCTTCATGTCCAACTCTTTCAACTATCTGTTGTGTGATATCATTTTCAAGGGTAAGAATCTTTTCTTTTTCTTTCTTAATAAAGTCGAGTTGCTCTTTGGTATATTCTATAACCTTAATGTCATACGCGCCAACAGTATTACTTGGGTCGTCTAGTACTTTTATTTTAATATTGAAATTGCCAGAAAATCTAGGGAGATAATCAAATTGTTCAGGTCCTTGAGTGCCATTTGGCGAATCTTTTTCTTCAATCAACACATTATTTGAATCCAAGAGTCGGACCACAACATCAATGCCTTTTTGAATCACAAGTATATTATACTGCTTGTCTTTACTTAATTGTATAACATAACCATGTTCTTCTCTCTTTTTTATTTGAACATTTTCAACGCCTTGATTTAAAATCAATTTAGATTTTTGAATACGTTGAGCAAAAGAAAGAATAAATTGATAACACAGTAAAAATGAGAGTAGCGCATTTGTTTTTCATAATAGATGATTATTTTTGATTGTGAATACATATTTTGGAAAAGTAAATAATAATATTTTTCACACATGTTAAAACTCATGTATTTAAGATTCTTTTGCAAACTCATCAATCGCTTGATGATTAATAAATAGAAGATTAGCTAAACTTTTTTATAGTTTAATGCGCAGTATCCTTTAACTCCCAGATTGAACCATTTTTTGTCGTCAATTTTTTTAGTTTCTCTGATTTTGTAAGTTCATTTAAAATTTCTTCACTTTCATGTTTTGGTGTTTCTGAAAGCTCCGAAAATTCTCTTAAAGTCAAAGAATGATATTTTGAAAATATAAATTCCCAGGTTTTATCGTAATTGATTTTTAGGGCTTTTGGACAAAGTTTTAGAATAGCACTTTCATAAACTGAATAAGGTTTTGAGCCATAAACAAATTCTGAATTACCTGCTTCATTGATAAAAAAGATACTTGGAAAGCCTCTAACTTTTGCCTCTTTGGCTAATTTTAAATCTTGCTCAAAATAATCTTTTCCCTTGCCCTCGTAGTCTATCTTGAATTGCTCAATGTTTAGGCCAACTTTTTTGGCGGCCAATTCTAAAAAATCAAACCTAGTTATATTTTTTTTCTGTAAGAAAACCATTTCTCTGATTTCGCGGAGAAATAAAATTGCTTTTTCGTTATCTTGCATTTGCGCAGCCTTAAAAGCAATAGAAGGCGGGTAGGAGGAAGATAAAGGGTCTTCTAGCCAAACATCACCATCAATGGGCATTTGGTAATAAACGCTCACTTCGTCCCAATGGTGGGCAACATCAGAAGGTTTGCTAATCCCTCCACTATTATAACTCCAGTCAGGCAGTAAGCCGCCCATTCTGTATTCTATTTCAATAATATTTTCAAATTCTAATTTTAGTTTTCGTAGTTGAGGTTCTATTCCCCAACAAGAAGAACAAATTGGGTCTGTATAATAAATAACTTTAATGGGTTTATTCATTTTTTCGTTACTGATTTTGTTTGTTTCTTCTTCGCTGTTTGCTGGTATTTCACAAATGCCATTTTGTGGATCACATAATAGTGGATTATTTTGCGCTTGCATTTTTGTGTTATTTTGAGATTTATAGTTGGAATTTGAAAAAATTAGAAATGCAAATAATGCACATTGGATTAATTTCATTTTAAATTTATTTCTTGTGAATCACATTTCTAATCTCATATAAAGTTCGGGTTAATAAAATTAATACGCAATAACCAATGACAAAAGTCAATTTGGATAAAACTGTGCATCAAGAAGGACCAATTATTTGTTGAGTGTTTTCCAGTTAGTTTCAATTATAACTTTCAACCTTTTGCAGTCAGTAATGTGTTTTATATCATACGCAACAATGATTTTGAAAATGACAAAATTGGCGTGTATACAGTTTTAGGTCAAACCTTAATATCCTTCAACAACATCAATTTAACCAAGATTACGCATTGGAAAAAAATGAACTTAAGAAAAAACATAGAATCCAAACTGTGTAAACGTTCCCAAGTATTTTTAGTTTTAAAATCTCTAACGCTACACGTTAGAAACTAATTGAAAATCAATAAGCTATACTCTAACGAGTAATCTGGGTTTAAAAAACGGAGAAGCATTTACAATTGATTTGAGTGATCTAGCCCTTAGCTTTTATTTCGTCAAAATATTTAATAGCAATGAGCGAGCCCTTAGGAAGTTTGTGATTGGGAGATAAAATTATGTTTTATCGAATTGATTGTAAAATAAGGTTTTACTACCCTTGTCATTTATACAATTCTTGATTCCCTACTTTTTCTTTTTATGCAAACCAAAAAAACCTTGTCCAAACAATATCTATTAAAACTAGTGTATTTTACTATGGCTAAACTTTGAAGTGCACAAAAAAATAAATTGTGTTTATTTATTTAAAATATTGAAATTTACAATGACGAGCTTAAATCACTAACTAAGGGAAATTTTTAGTATTGTTTTGCAGAAAAAAATAAGTTAGATTAGTATATATTATTCTCTAAATCGAAAAAACCTTGGCTTGACTTAATTAGAATTATTTACTCTGCCACTTGTATCATTTTAAATGGTACACTAATAATTGCTTGATAATCTTCACCAGCTTCTAACATGTCTTCATCATCCTCTTCATAGTGCCAGTTTATAGTTACTTCACTTCCTCCTTTATGAATTGATTCTAATTTTTTAAATACATCCAAAATACATTTAGATGAACTTGTATTAAAATATTCTAGCTGAACATTTACCGTAGTTTCTGGTTTAGTTAATGTAGAATACCTGTCAAGCGCATCGATTAAAGGTTTGTAAAATTCAATAGAGTTTTCTGGTATTGAACGACCCTTAATTTCTAAAATCCCATCAGCGATATCAAATGATATGGTGGGTGTTTTGGGAGTTCCTTCAATTGTATATTTTTCCATAACATGTTTTTTATATTAATTGTGTTTGAGTAATTTTAATATCGAGTGTAAAGAAAGAAACTTTATTGTCTATTTCCAAAAAATTATATTGTAATTTTTCACCAGTTTTTCTAGCAATGTCTATCATGCCTAATCCTCCACCTCCTTTTAAAGACATTTCTCCATTATTTAAAATAGATTTATAATAATCTTTTAATTCATCTTTTGAAAGTGAATTCACAACGTCCAGCCTTGTTTTCAAAGCTTCTACATTTTCGTTAAAAATGTAATTACCTGTAATAATATTATATGCAGAATCCGATTTTGCAATCATAAAAATGGCATTTCTGTTTTTGTCTCCATCTAATTTACTTGAATCATCCATATGATGATACAAATTTTGTAGGCATTCAACCAGAACATTATATACCTTTTTTTTAGTTTTTGGTTCTTCATTTATATTTTCCATCTGATTCTCCATAATTTGGAGTATGGATGTTAATAATTCTGAAGTTATATCACCCTTAAAAGACAGAAGAATATTATTTTTCTCCATTCTTTCATAAATATTATATGCATCCATCATCTAAGAATAATTTAAAAAAAAGTTATTGCAATTTAAAAGTTATTGTTTGACCATTAACAGTAAATGTTGCGTCATCATCACAAGTTCCGTTACCATAATTTATGGATCTTGTCGCAAAACCATCTGGGGTAAGATTCAAAACTCCAGAAGTGATCCATTTGCAATTAGTTTTTTTAATTAATTCTTGGGTAATAGAAGTTGTGAAAGCCCTACCATTTCTGTTTTTACCTGAAGAATTACCTGTAATTGAAAAAACATCATCAGCTGCGATATTTCTTGTATTAAAGCCTGCAATTTGCTTCATTGTTTTAGTGCCAGCATAATCTATGCTCCAGTTCCCATTTGTACAATTTCCATTTACTATTTCAGTGGATAACGTTACTGAATCTAATAATGTTATTTTTATTTGTCCAGTAAAGGTAATTCCATTGGCCTTGTAACCAACCAAATCAACAGACACTAAATTTCCATATTTTTTCCATTTCCGAGATGTCGAAATATTAATTTTACCTGTACGAGTAACGCCATCATCTCCAATACAACCAGTAGCTCCATAATCTATCTGGAATGTTACTGGGCCATTGTCAAATGTCCCATCTCGAGGGCTTATATCGGTAGTATCGCCAGCAATCAGAGAAAAAGTTTCGCAAGTAGCGATTTTCTTTAAACCATTTTCATTAATTCCTTTATCATTAACAACGGGTTGAATAGCCAAGAATGACTGCTCACATAATGCATTATCAACAACTGATTGAGTTTCGATATCTAGCTCCTTTTTTTTATTACAAGAATTGAGTATCACTAATAGTGGTACAAAAAATAACAATGATAAAACAACTATTTTTTTCATGATTTATATCCTAATTTAAATTTTAATTTTTTACAATATAGTAACCTTAGTATAAATGTATAATATATATTTTAAAAAAAGAATTTTTTTTAATAAAGTTTTTTCTAGATTCTTATTCCTATTACTAAAACATCATCTACTTGTTCAAGTTTGCCTTTCCAATTATTAAATTGTTTTTCTAATTCATTTTTTTGAGAGAATATATCTAACTTTCTAATTGCTAAAAGTAAATCTAAGAACTGCTTTACCATAAATTTTTTACTATTTTCTCCGCCAAATTGATCAGCGTAGCCATCCGTAAACATATAAATGGTATCATTCTTATTTAAGGTTTTGCTGTGGGTTGTAAACACTCTTTTCGAATCAAGTTGCGCGCCACCCACTGGATATCTATTACCAGCAATTTTTTCCATTTGATGATCTTGATTAATTATAATCAAATTTCGAAATGCGCCAGCCCAAAGGCAGTGGTTTGTTTCTGTGTTAATAGCAATCATTGAAACATCCATGCCATCGTTCGTATTTACCTGATTTTGGCCTTGTTTCAAAGCTGCTTGTATGCCTATGTGCAATTCTTGTAATATTAATCCGGGGTCATAAATATCCTTTTCAGATACAATCTGATTTAAGAGATTATGGCCAATCATACTCATAAATGCTCCTGGAACGCCATGCCCAGTGCAATCAACCGCAGCGATGATTTTGTAATTTGCTTTTTCACCAAACCAATAAAAATCTCCGCTTACAATGTCCTTAGGTTTGTAGAGAATAAATGCTTTTTTTAATTTAGAAAAAATTAATTCTTGCGATGGCAAAATGGCTTCTTGAATTCTTTTTGCATATTCAATACTGCTCGTGATATCTCGATTTTTTTCCGCCAATTCAAAAGTTCTCTCATTGACTTTCATCTCAAGTATTTTATTCTCTTTTTTTATGAGATTAGTTCTGTAGCTAATAAAACTAAAAATACTTGCAATTAAAATAATGGAAGATAAAAAATAAAAAAATGTTGTACGCCACCAAGGTGGGATAACTTTAATGGTTAATTGATATGGCAATTCATTCCAAACACCGTCACTGTTACTTGCTTTAACTTTAAAGGTGTAAGTGCCGCCTGGTAATTCGGTGTAAGAAGCATATCTAACATTGGTTGGAGCTGACCAATTCTCATCATATCCTTCTAAAATAAACATGAATTTGTTTTTTTCTGGAGAAACATATTCAAGTGAAATAAATTCTAACGTGAAATAATTTTCTTTATAAGTTAATTCAATAAATTTTTTATAAATGACATTTGAATCTAAAAACACATCTTTCCCTTGTCTATTAAAATTATAGATGTATGTACTTGGAGTTGTTTTATTTTCTTTAATATCAATTGGATTAAAATAATTCAATCCAGCCACACCTCCAACTAATATTTGACCATCACTACATCTAAAAGATGCGCCTTGATTAAATTCTCTTGCTTGGATTCCTTCACTGGTATTATAGTTTCTAAAGGCAATTCCATTTTCATTTTTGATATATGGATTAAATTTTGAAAGTCCGGCATTAGATGGAAGCCACAAATTGCCTTCATTATCGGGTAGTACATCATATATATAACTATTTGGTAAGCCGTCTTTTTCAAAGTAAGACAAAAATTGTTTTTTGCTATAATCAAAACGATTTAACCCATTAGAAGTGGCAATCCAAAAAATTCCTGTCGTATCCTTATAGATGTTATTTATGATATTTGAACTTACCGAATTTTTATTTTCTCGGTGCTTAAATACTTTCACGATTGGATGATAATCGCTTAATAAAAAATCTATTATGCAAAACCCACCTCCCTGTGTACTAATCCATAATGTTTTATCACTTTCATTCTCATAAATGGAATAAATTTGATTGGATGATAGTCCTTCTTTTGTTGTATAATTAATAGTTTTTAGAGTATTTGGATTAATTGCAAACAAGCCTCCAGCATATGTTCCAACCCATATAATACCTTTTGAATCTTGTATAATTTTTGTTACCGTACCAATTGCACTAGAATCTCCCAATATTCTTTTTGTGGTTTTTTTAATGGGATCAAATAGAATAATTCCTTGTCCGTAAGTGCCAATCCAAATATTTCGATTTTTATCTTCTAATAAAGATAAGACCGTTTTGGCGTTATTTTTTTTTAAAATAAAGTCATAATTTTCAAAGGTATGATCTTTAGGTTCATACGTGTAAAGCCCATTTTCCGTACCAATCCATATCGTTTTATCTTTTGTTTGAATTACCGAATAAACATAGTCGTTTGATAATCCATTATTTTTATTTAACAAAGGAAATTTTATTGAAGACGGAAAATATACGTTAATGCCGTTTTCATTAGTTCCAATCCACAAATTGCTATTGATATCGATGAATAAAAAAGAAATTTTATTATTGGATAAAGAATTTTGATCAAGCTCGTTATTTTTTATAACGAAAAAGGAGTTGTTATTTATATTATACTTGATAAGTCCTTCCCATGTCCCAATCCATAATGTATTTAAATCTTTGTCTTTTTTAATTGATACTACCCGGTTGATATATCGCGAAGCAGTTCCTAAATTTATTTCCTTTATAAACTTTTTCCTTCTTAAATCGAACAACAATATTCCGGCATCTGTTCCGCACCATAAATTTCCATTAATTTCGATTATACAGCGCATGTCGTTTTTTTCTGGCAACAATTCCTGAATGTTATGATTTAATTCTAAAGGAAAATTAATAAGGCTATTTTCCTTTTCGTCGAATTGAAATAATCCATTTTTAAATGAAGTAACCCAAATTTGATTGTTACTGTCTCTAAAGATTTGCTTAAGGTTAGTGGCGGTTTTATTGCCAGAATTATTTACTAAACGAAACGTTTTACTAGTTTTATTGAAAATATTTAAGCCATTATCAGTTGCAATTAATAATTCATTATCATTTAAATCCAATATATATCCAATGGAATTGCTCGACAGAGATTTTGATGATAGACTGGATTTGTAATTAGTAAATGTTTGGGTGTATTTGTTATATTCTGATAAACCTTCGTCATCGGTGCCAATGTATATGATGCCGTTTTTATCTTCAAACATACATTTAATAATATTTGAAGGCAGCGAAGACTTTGAGTTTTGATCAGTTTTAAAAACTTTCATATGATAACCATCATATCGGTTAAGTCCATCCTGAGTGCCAATCCAAATAAATCCTTGAGAATCTTGAAATATGGTATTTACAGAACCTTGAGATAAGCCTTCATCAATGCTAATACGCTTAAATTTTATATTTTGTGCAAAAGGATGGTTAGTTATTAAAACTAACATTAACAACGTCAAAGCCCTTTTGCTAAAAATCGAAAACATTTATTTTACATTAAAAACTTAAATTTAAACAAAAAACCAAAACGTTGGTTAATTAAATAATCATGTAAAACAATGTAGATGAATTTAAATAATAGAAAAGATTTAGTGTTTTTGGCTTTAGCTGGATTTTTTATCACTAACGCTATCATAGCCGAATTAATTGGCGGTAAACTCATTCAGTTTTTTGGTTTATTTACACAAAGTATTGGTATTATTCTTTGGCCAATTGTATTTATATTAACTGATTTAATCAATGAGCATTTTGGAAAAGATGGTGTAAAAAAAATAACTTACATAACTATTTGTTTAATTAGTTTTGTTTTTATCGTTTTAGCAATCGCTATTAAAATACCAGCCGCAGAATTATCACCAGTAAATGATACGGTATTTAAAACTGTTTTTGGGCAGTCGCAATGGATTATCATCGGAAGCATCGTTGCTTTTTTTGCATCCCAATTAGTAGATATTTATACTTTTTTATTTTTTAAAAAAATTACTGGCAATCGATTTATTTGGCTAAGGGCAACAGGTAGTACTTTAATAAGCCAGCTAGTAGACACTTTTATAGTTCAATACATTGCTTTCTTTTTACCAGGAAAATGGACAGCGGCCGAACTGTTAACAAATGCCAGTTGGGGTTATACATTTAAATTATCAGTTGCTATCGCATTGATTCCTTTTATTTATATTGGACATTACGTCATTGAAAGATTTTTAAAAAAAGAAGTTTTACCTATTTAACTGGTAAATTTTTCCGGGCATCGATTTAATTACATTCGAAAATTCTAAATTCAATAGAGAAGAAGATGTTTTACTCACAGATAATTGCGTTGCTGTGCATATTTCATCGATGTGTAATTGATTTCTTTCTTTAAAGCAATCAACAATAATTTGTTCTTCACTATTTAGATTTATAAAAAGAGGTATTTGTTGAGATTTTTTTATTTTGTTTTCTTCTTTCCAATTCATGATGTAAAATAAATCTTCAGCACTTTCAATTAAGCTTGCTCTATTTGATTTTATCAATCCATTGCAGCCCTCACTTAAAGAATCGTTCGCTTTGCCAGGAAAGGCAAATACGTCTTTACAATATGTGTTCGCAATCGTTGCTGTAATTAAACTACCTCCCTGTCTTTTTGATTCTAATACTATCAACGCGTCACACATGCCAGCTACAATACGATTTCGTTTTGGAAAATTTTCTCTATCAGGATTTGTGCCGCAGATAAACTCCGTTAATAAACCACCTTGATCTATCATCTTCTTAGCATAATTAGAATGTACTGCAGGATAAATCCTATCCAACCCATGAGCTAAAACTCCTACCGTATCTAATTGATTTGCCAAGGCTTCTTTATGTGCTAAAATATCTATTCCATAAGCCAATCCACTGATTACCAAAATTCCACTATCCTTTAAATCCTTAATTAATTTTTCAGTCATTTGATTACCATATGCTGAAGGAGTTCTAGTGCCAACTACTGAGATAATTTTTTGATTATTTAAATCAGTGCTTCCTTTATAATACAATAATATAGGACTGTCATGACAATTTTTTAGTCTTTGGGGAAATTCTTTACTCGTAAAAAATAATGCAGTAATTTGATTATCCTCAATAAATTTAATTTCCTTTTCTGCCCTATTCAATTCCCATTTATGGTTTGTGATTTTTTGAGATATTAACTCTCCAATGCCAGGTATTTTCTCAAGTAAACTTTTTTTACTTCTAAACACCTGTTCAGCACTCCCGCAGTATGCAACTAAATTTTTTGCTAAAACATCTCCAACGCCATTCACTAAGGTAAGTGCAATTTGATATTGTAAATCGCTTGAAGACATATTATTATTTTTTTTGGAATCGTAATTACAAAAATATAACAATAAAATAAAAAGCCAATATTAAAACGGAATGTTTGGCGCTTTAATTTAAGCGATTAAACTTTAACTATTTTTTACAACTCAAACCTTTTTTTTAACGTATCTTTATGACCATAAAAAAACAAAAAAAATGGAAACAAATTTTAGAAAAACTGATATCGACAACATTGAATATGCTTCGGTTATTACTCAAAAAAATTTATTGGCAACTGTATTTGCTTGGATGTTTGCTGGAATGGTTATAACAACAATTTCATCACTATCTTTTGCTTTTATTCCAAGTCTTTTCGATATAATGATTACACAAGGTGATGATGGCTATGTTCATAAATCCATGCTTGGACATATTATCACTTTTGCTCCTCTTATTCTATTGATTGGAATGGGTGCTGGATTCAGAAAATTATCTTATGTGGGTATTGTAGCGTTATTTCTGGTTTTTTCAACCTTATTCGGAATCAGCATTAGCTACATTTTTATCATTTATCAAGTGGGTTCCATCGCAAATATATTTTTATCAACTTGCGGGTTGTTTGGCACCATGGCGTTGGTAGGCTACTTCACTAAAACTGACTTAACAAAATTACGAAGCATCTTAATGATTGGTTTAGTAGGCATTTTTATTGCTTCACTTATCAACTATTTTATGCATAGCGAGCAAATGGGTTATATTATTAGTGTGATTGCCGTAATTATTTTTACAGGATTAACGGCGTATGATATGCAAAATATTAAAAATACCTTAGCTCAAAATGATGGGTCTGATTCTTTTAAAAAGTTAGCAGTAATGGGAGCATTAAATTTATACTTAGATTTTATCAATTTATTTTTATCATTACTCAATATTTTCGGAAAAAGAAATTAATTTTAAATCAAAAGCTTAATTAAGCCTTAGCAAAACAAACGCTAAGGCTTTTTTATTTAATTCATTATAAGCCTTAGTTTGGAAGAAAAATTATCTATTAATTCCTTTTTTATTTAAGGCCTCTTGATAAGCTTTAGCGTTTTTTTGATGAATCAAATAATTATTTGTAAAATTTGAGTAACCGCTAAAGTCTGGTTTAGCGCAAAAAAAGGTATAGACGTGTTTGGTGTAATTTAGCACCGCATCAATTGATGAAGGTTGAACCAAACAAATCGGTCCAGGTGGTAATCCTTTGTATTTATAGGTATTGTAAGGCGAATCAATTTCTTTATCTATAGATAAAACACGCTGTGCATCAAAATTTTGATTAGCGAAAACGACTGTTGGGTCTGCCTGTAACCTCATTCCTTTTTTCAAACGGTTGATATATACTCCTGCAATTTTTTGCTGTTCAGATTTTATATTACTCTCGCTTTGGGTTATAGAGGCTATAATTATAACCTCAGGAATTGTAAATCCAATTATTTTTGCTTTTGTTCTTTTTTCATCAGTCCAAAGAGAATCATACGATTTTTTCAATATTTTCTCAAATTCTTCAAATGTTGTAGCCCAACTTATTTCATGAATTTTAGGAACAACCAAGCACATCATATTTTCTGAGTTTAAATGAAATACTTTATCAAGTTTTTGATCATTATTACAAAAATCTTCAACTTCATCCTTACTTAATTCGAGTTTGTCAGTCACGTAATTTATAAACTCTTCTTTCGTTCGAATTTGTGAATTGAAATATAATTTTATTTTTTCTTGTCTATTTTTCTTTATAGCATTGATGATGGAGCGATTACTCATTTTGTCATCGATTCGAAATTTCCCACAATGAATATTGTCCTCTAAGTCCATTTCACGAGCCGTCCATTCAAAACTTATTTTATCTTCAATGATGTCTTGAGAATAAATTTCAGTTAATACATCTTCATACGTTGAATTAGATTTTATATAGAGATAAGTAAATTTTTTACCATTTAATCTTACGTTATTTTTGAAAGCATTTTTATAAATAAAATATCCAGCAAAACAAATACATAAAACAAATACAATAAAAACCTTTTTTATGATTCCTTTCTTTGATTTGCGCATCCTTCAGATCTTAAAAAAAACTTTCTTTAATAATTACAAAAAAACCAACACATAATGTAAACCATCCAAAAAAAGGTTTAAGCCGAGTAGATGAAATTTTGTTTGATAAATAATGTCCTAAGATAATTCCTATGATGCATAAAGATGTTATTCCTAGAAGCAAAAACCAGTTGATATATTGATGAGGAATATTAATTGAAAAACCAATGAGTGAATTTAAAGAAATTATAAATAGAGACGTGCCAATTGCTTTTTTAAAATTGAGTTGCATCGAAAACATGATGACGGGAACTATAATAAAACCTCCTCCAACGCCAAGAAGACCATTTATTAATCCAACTAAAACTCCCATTAGAATAATAACTGGAAGGCCAACAGGACTTTTATAAAAGGCATCCCACTTTATTTTACTCGTTTTGTTTGGCTTTTTATTTCTTATCATAACAATTGAAGATATTAAGGTAAGTAGGGAAAATAAAAGCATGATTAAATAATTCTTTGAGATTGTATAGTGAAATGCCTCAAAATATGCAGGAATAGCAGATAATAAATATTTTCTCACAAGAAAAACTGTTATCATAGAAGCGAGTGCAAATTTTAAAATGGCTTCAATACTAAGTTCTCCTTTTTGTAAATAAACAATAGCGCCAATTAAAGAAGATATGCCGATGATAAATAAAGAATAAGAAGTGGCATCATTAGCTGAAAGTTGGAAAGCGTAAACCAATACAGGAACCGCCAAAATAGAACCACCACCTCCAATTAAACCCAAAATAATACCAATCATTAAAAATAAGATAACCCCAATTACAATCATCTTTAATAGTTTTTGATGGTCGTATTGATGTTTAATTCTTTTAGCTGCTCTTCAGTAATTTCACTTGGGCTATCAATCATTACATCTCGTCCAGAATTATTTTTTGGAAATGCAATAAAATCTCTTATGCTTTCACCTCCGCCAAATAAGGAGCATAGTCTATCAAAGCCAAAAGCCAAACCGCCATGCGGAGGCGCACCAAATTCAAAAGCATTCAATAAAAACCCAAACTGTTTTTGTGCTTCATCTTTTGAAAAACCTAATAGATCAAAGATTTGCGATTGAATATCTTTATTATGTATTCGAATACTTCCGCCACCTATTTCCACACCATTAATTACTAAGTCATATGCGTTTGCTCTTACTTGACCTGGATTTGATTTTAATAATTCAAAATCTTCTGGTTTGGGAGAAGTAAATGGATGATGTTTTGCATGCCATCGACCTGCTAAAGATGCTAATAAATTAGAATCTCCATCATTCCATTCCAATAAAGGAAAATCAATAACCCATAAGGCTGAAAATTTATTCTTATCTCTTAATCCTAATCGATTTCCCATTTCCAAGCGTAATTCGCTCATGGCTTTATGAGTTTTTTCGTCAGAACCTGCTAATACTAAAATTAAATCTCCAGGTTGCGAATCACAAGCAACAGACCACGCTTTCAAATTTTCTTCATTATAAAATTTATCCACGCTTGACTTAATCGTTCCATCTGCATGGTGGCGTGCATACACTAAACCAGTAGCGCCTATTTGAGGACGCTTTACCCAATCTGTTAATTCATCTAATTGCTTGCGTGTATATTCTGCTGCGCCTTTTGCACAAATCCCAATGATAGATTCTGCTTTGTCGAAAACAGGAAAATCTTTTCCCTTCACGATGTCATTTAATTCAACAAATTTCATGTCGAAGCGCGTGTCGGGTTTATCATTTCCATAATACTTTATCGCATTCGCATAAGTCATATGTGGAAGGCTTGGCAATTCAATATCTTTAACCGCTTTGAATAAATGGCGAATCAACCCTTCAAACGTATCTAAAATATCTTGTTGTTCAACAAAACTCATTTCGCAATCTATTTGAGTAAATTCTGGTTGTCGATCCGCTCTTAAATCTTCATCTCTAAAACATTTTACAATTTGATAATATCTGTCAAAACCAGCAACCATTAATAATTGTTTAAATGTTTGGGGAGATTGTGGTAACGCGTAAAATTGTCTTTCATTCATGCGACTTGGCACAACAAAGTCGCGAGCTCCCTCAGGCGTAGATTTTATTAAAACAGGCGTTTCAACTTCTAAAAAATTTAATTTATCTAAATAGTTTCGGGTTTCTATGGCTATTCGGTGACGTAATTCTAAATTTTTACGAACCTCATTTCTTCTTAAATCTAGGTAACGGTATTTCATTCGCAACTCATCACCGCCATCTGTATTGTCTTCGATGGTAAAGGGTGGCGTTTTAGATTCGTTTAGTATTGCAATGGTTTGTAATTCGATTTCAATGTCACCAGTAGGATTATTTTTATTTTTACTTTCACGTTCAACTACTTTACCGAAAACTTGTATAACATACTCCCTTCCTATTGACTTTGAGATCTCATTAAATAGAGGAGTACCATCACTTTGAGAGTTTATTTTTATTTGGGTAATCCCATATCTATCTCTTAAATCAATAAATGTGATGGAACCTAATTTTCTGGAAGTTTGAACCCAACCACATAGGGTTACTGTTTTGTTGAGGTCAGAAATTCTGAGTTCTCCGCAGGTGTGTGAACGTAACATAGTCTTTATTATCAGCAACTAAGTTACCCTTTTTTGTAAAATATGAATAATGAATTATAAACGTTAAAGAAAAAAGCGAATGTTAATTAATTGCTTTTCCAAAGAAATCTAAAGAAACTAATTCTTCTAAAGTATAACGTTTATCTCCAACAAAACCAGTAATCCAAGCATCTTTTTGTCCTTTCTTAATTATTTTTTGTCTGGCCGCTTCAGCTTCTTTGATGGTTGAAAATTGTAATTGCGTGAAGCGGGTTAGGCCGTCTGGATATTTTGTCACTTCAGGTGCACCGAATTCAATTAACCGATCATATTTATAATTTTCAGGAAATTTATAGGCAGCAATCTGGACTTTAAATACCAAACCTTCTGAACAGAAATTACCTCCTATGTCCAGTAATTTTTTATAGTTAGAAGCGATGTTCAGAGATTTTCCTTTTAAAACAGAAAAATTTGGAAATGCTTCATTACCACAAGGATTTATATTCTCATTTTTCTGAGGGCTTGTTGCTTTTGTTGTCTCTGATTTTATGGGTTCAGATTTTGGAGTTTCTTGTTTTGAAGATGAATTTGATTGTTTTGCCAAAGCGTCTTTTTCAACAACTGTTGTGGATGTAGGTGTGTTAGCAGGCTTAACGTCATTGCCTATATTGGCGTAATTTACGTCATTATTAAAATTTTCAGCGTTTGTAATGTTTTCAAGTAAACTATCCAAAATTTGTTTAAGCGATTTTTGGACACGCTTAGGCAAAAAATTCTCGGAATACACATAAAAATCTTTCTGTATTTCGACAAATTTTTTTAAATTATCAATATCAATTTCTTCTTCAATTGGTTCATAACCTTCAACATTTATAACCATTTTATAGCCACTACCAGGAGTAAGCGCCATTAAATATTTACCCGATTTGGTGTTAGAATAATATGGGCCGAAAAGCTCATTATTAGATTTTTTACGAATTTCTATTTTTGAACCAATTGGTTTTTCATCGGCGTAAACATTTCCTTTTAATAACACCAAAACTGGCTTTTCACCGATGATGCCTGGCATTACTTTGTATATATCTTGTCCTCCAATTCCTCCAGAATTACTTCTGTTAGAAGAAAAATAACCTACATCACCTCTGGCATTGATAACAAAATACCTATCATCTTCAGTTGTATTTAAAGGTATTCCCATGCTTACTGGCTCTATCCAATTGTTTTCTTTTTTAATAGAATACATGATATCATAACCCCCAATACTTTTATGTCCCTGTGAACTGAAGAAAAGAGTGATGCAATCAGGATGAATAAATGGTGCATCCTCATCGTATTTGGTATTAATTTGTGGTCCTAAATTTACCGCAGGCCCCCATTCATTGTTAATTTTTTCGGACACGTATAAATCTCTACCTCCCAGTCCGCCTGGTCTGTCGGAAGCAAAATACAAATGACGGCCATCTGAAGTTATCGAGCAACTGCCTTCCCACTCCTTTGTATTAATATTTTCATTTAGTTTTTCAGGAGTAGACCAATCTTCACCTTTATAGGTACTGACATAAATATCGCCATTATCTTTAGTTGTGCTAGCGTATGTAAATAAAGTCGTCCCGTCTGGAGATAAAGCGATTGAAGCATCATGCCCATTTGTATTTATTGAAGAACTAATACTTTTTCCTTTGCTAAAAGTAGAATCATTAATTCTTTTTGAAATAAATATGTCTTCATGAAATGTGCCATCTAATTTATCAGGCTTTAAATCATCATTTAATTTTCCTCCAGTAGAATTTTTTCCTACATATGTGTAAATGATCACGGCTTCATCACTTGAAATTACAGGAACATACTCATGATCGTCTGTATTTAAAGGTTCACCTAAATTTTTAATATCGACAGTAACTTTCTTTGCCAACATATCAATCCCGTTTTTGCAATTCACAATGCCAAGCTTAGCTTCCTCAATTAATTTTAAATCGTCAGAAGAAGCTTTTGGCTCTATTAAATTTATAAATTTCTCATAGTATTTAATGCCATCATCAAAACGATAATTAAAATGGTAAGCTTTTGCTAAGTATAAATCGTTGTCAGGTGTATTGCTTTTACCTTGAAGCAATTCAAATATTTCAATCGATCTGGCTTTTTTGTCAGGATAATATAGTGCAGAATATCCCAAGCGAATTGTATATTCTATATTTTTTGGATTTTGAACAGATAGTTTATCATAAGCTTCATAAGCTTTTTTGTAATCCTTAATATCAAAGTAATAGGCTGCATCCGATTTTAAATCGGGGTTTTGAGCAAATATTGTTAAGCAAACAAATTGCAAAACGAAAATAAGAAAAAGTAATTTCTTTATCATAAGTCAAAATTTAATTTATCTTTAATTTTCAAATTTGCCATTTAATTCAAAAATAAAAACCTGTTAAAAAATTGATTATCAACAATGAATAGTTAAAAGCATAAGCATTTTATGTTGATTTAATTATATTTAGGTATTTAGAAAATAACCATTTCTTAGTCTTGCTTTATGCACTACATTTGTAGACTCATTTAGCCACAATGTCAAAAAAGACGATATCTTGGATCATTTTAATTTTACTTTCTGTTTCATGGGGGAGTTCATTTATTTTGATGAAGGAAGGGTTGAAAGCATTTTCTTGTGATGAAGTTGCAGGATTGAGAATTATGATGGCATCTCTATTTTTATTGCCTTTTCTAATTTGGCATCATAAAATTGATTTAAGAAAAAATATCAAGGGATTACTTTTGGCTGGTTTATTTGGCAATTTAATACCTGCATTTTTATTTACAAAAGCCGAAACTGTTATAAGCAGTAGTATGACGGGAATGTTGAATTCATTAACGCCCGTATTTACAATTTTAATAGGATTTTTGTTTTTTAAACAAACTGTTCTAAAAAATCAAATCATCGGCATTGTAATTGGTTTTTGTGGAGCGGTTGCACTTATTTATTTTGGTGATGGTTTCAATTCGGTTGGCAATATTGGTTATTCATTACTTGTTTTACTTGCAACGATATCTTACGCCATTAGTATCAATAGCATCAATTCGTATTTAAAAAATATAAATGCTGTAACAGCTACTATTTGGTCATTTATGCTAATTGGTCCAATGGCAACAGTTTATTTATTTGGATTTACTGATTTTGTCAAACATTCACAGCAAAATATCGCTGCTGGGCCATCTTTATTTTACATCTCTATTTTGGCAATTTTAGGCTCGGCCTTGTCGGTTGTTGCGTTTAATCAATTAATCAAGCTTTCAGGAACAGTTTTTGCTTCGAGCTGTACCTACTTGATACCAATTGTGGCTATTGCTTGGGGTTTTATTTATGGTGAGAAAATTAACATATTACAAATCATGATGGTTGGCGTTATTATTATGGGAATTTGGATAGCTAAAAATCATAAATGGGGCTAGTTTATGCTTAGATTTAAGACCAAATGATATAAAAGAGAATTGAAACCTGATAAAAATTGGTTTGAAGATGCAAAAAGTGTTTAAAAACTTTGGCAGATAGAAAAAACCGTCTATCTTTGCCATCCTTAAAAAAATTATTAATTAAAAACCAATACCCAATGTACGCAATTGTAGAAATAGCAGGGCAACAATTTAAAGTGGAACGAGGCAATAAAGTTTATGTTCACCGCCTAGATGCTAACGAAGGGGAGAAAGTAGAGTTTGACAAAGTTTTTTTGATTGAAAATGATGGAAAAATATCTATTGGAAGCCCAACTGTTGATGGCGCAAAAGTTGCAGCCACAATCATAGAACACGTTAAAGGTGATAAAGTAATCATTTTTAAGAAAAAAAGACGTAAAGGTTACCAAAAATGGAACAACCACCGCCAGTCTTTAACTCAAATATTAATTCAAGGTGTCTTAGCTAAAGGAGATTCTTTAAAGGAAGAGTTAAAAGCTGATAAAGCGGTGAGAAATTTTTTACCTCCTTCTTTAAGAAATAAGGTAGAAAAAGTCGAAATTGTGGCTGAAGAAAAAGTTCCTTCAAAAAAAACAAGAAAATCAAAAGAATCATAAATATTAAAAACTAATTACAATGGCACATAAAAAAGGCGCGGGGTCAACAAACAATGGTCGTGAATCCCATAGTAAACGTTTAGGAGTAAAAATATTTGGAGGTCAAGCTTGTATTTCTGGTAACATTATTGTTCGTCAAAGAGGTACTCGCCATAATCCAGGCGTAAATGTGGGAATAGGTAAAGACCATACTTTATTTGCTTTGGTTGATGGAACTGTTGTTTTCAAAAAGAAAAAAGATGATCGCTCATACGTATCCGTAATTCCGAACGAAGCATAAAATAATTTATAAACGATTTTGTTAAAAGCTCTTTGTTTAACAAAGGGCTTTTTTATTTTTCCATATTAATAACCATTTTGCAAGATCTATAATTCGCAATAATCTTCATTTTTCTCATAGGTAGACTATTTTAAAAAACGAAAAATTAAATGCAGTATCGTTTTTATTCTTTAAAATGTTTATTTTTCTAATATTTTATTATATTTACCAGCCTATCAAAATTAAAGCATGTCAAAAGTAAAATACAGGTTTAATACGATTTCATTAAAATATGAGAAGGTAAAAGTCTCAATGAAGGCGAGGTTTTTGCAGGTAATTTCATATTTAGCAACAGGCATTGTTTTTGCTTTTATCACCATTTTATTGGCAAATAAATTTTTATCGTCTCCACTTCAAAAAAAACAAACTAGAGAAATAGAAGGTTTAAAATTGCAATACGACATCTTAAATAAAAAAATGAATTTAGTTAAAAATGTTTTAGATGATTTGCAGGATAGAGATGATAATATTTACCGTGTTATTTTTGAGGCGGAACCCATCCCAAGTTCAGTTAGATTGGCTGGATTCGGGGGAAGCGATCGATATAAGGAATTAGAGGGTTTTGATAACTCTGACTTAATGATTGAGACAACAAAAAATTTGGATATCATCGCAAAGCAGCTATACATTCAATCTAAATCATATGACGAAGTGATAAAAATGGCAAGGGGAAAGGAAAAATTATTGGCATCAATTCCGGCCATTATGCCTCTTAACAATAAAAATTTAAAGCATGCGCCAAGTGGATTTGGATGGAGAACGCACCCCATTTATAAAACCAAAGAATTTCATCCAGGGATGGATTTTACGGCTGAACAAGGCACACCAGTTTATGCAACTGGTGATGGCGTTATAGAATCTGCAAATGAATCGTCACAAGGATATGGAAATCATGTGGTCATTAACCATGGATTCGGATATCAAACTTTATATGGTCACATGAGTAAAATTGCAACAAAATTAAATTTAAGTGTGAAACGAGGCGATTTAATTGGATATATAGGGAGTACAGGTTTAAGCACTGGACCTCATTTGCATTACGAAGTGATAAAAAATGGTGAAAAAGTAAATCCCATTAATTTTTATTACAACGATTTGTCTCCGGAAGAATATCAAATTATGTTGGATCTTTCTACAAAGTCAACACAATCCTACGATTGATAAATTTAATTAATCATAGGACTTTCTTTTCATCTATCTAAATTTTTTATTGTCATTGGGAATTCCGAGTTTAGTCATTTTTGTTTGTGTTGAGGCAAACATGGCTATTTTGATGTTTGTTTTTAAAAAAATAGGTGACGAATATAGTTTTGAAAAAAACTTAAAACATTTTATAAATTGATAATTTTACCAAAAAAACCTTTAATTGAAAATGGTCACTGCAGAAACACCCATTATATTTGATCGAAGAAAGTTTCCAGACGAAACTTTATTGAACTTATATCAAAATATCTTGAAGCCAAGAATGATTGAAGAAAAAATGCTCCTGCTATTGCGTCAGGGCAGAATTTCGAAATGGTTTAGTGGTATTGGTCAAGAAGCCATTTCGGTGGGAGTTGCTACAGCATTGGATAAAGACGAATATATTTTACCGATGCATCGTAATTTAGGCGTATTTACATCTCGGGAAATACCCTTAAATCGTTTATTTTCACAATTTACAGGTAAGCCCAGTGGCTTTACACAAGGACGTGATAGAAGTTTTCATTTTGGCACACAAGAATATCATCTTGTTGGAATGATTTCTCATTTAGGTCCGCAATTGGGCGTTGCAGATGGTATTGCGTTGGGAAATAAATTGCGTGAAGATAAAAAAGTAACGGCTGTTTTTACTGGAGATGGTGGCGCTAGTGAAGGGGATTTTCATGAAAGTATAAACACTGCAGCTGTTTGGGATTTACCAGTCATTTTTATTGTAGAAAATAATGGTTATGGTTTGTCTACGCCCAGTAACGAACAATTTAAATGCAAATCATTTGCTGACAAAGCAATAGGTTATGGGATAGAAGGGATATCCATCGACGGTAATAATGTGTTAAAAGTGTATGAAACCATTAAAAATATAGCAGAATCTATCCGCGAGAATCCTCGGCCTGTGTTATTAGAATGTGTTACGTTTCGCATGCGTGGGCACGAGGAAGCATCTGGCACAAAATATGTTCCTAAAGAATTGTTTGATATGTGGGGAAGAAAAGACCCCGTCAATACTTTCGAAAATTTTTTAATGAATGAGGGTGTTTTGACCGAATCGATGATTGAAAGCATTCGTGCAGGAATTAAGAAAGAAATTGAAAAAGGTTTAGAAATAGCAGAGGCTGAAAAACTTCCCGCACCAAATAGTACAAAAGAATTGGGAGAAATGTACATGCCTTTTGAGATTGAAGATACTTCAAATAGAGAGGGTTCAAAAACCAGCAAACGCTTAATTGACGCTATTAGTGATGGCATGCGTTTAGCAATGCGTAAACACAATAATTTAGTTTTGATGGGACAAGATATTGCAGATTATGGTGGCGTCTTTAAAATCACTGATGGCTTTGTTGAAGAATTTGGAAAAAGTAGAGTAAGAAACACGCCCTTGTGTGAATCGGCTATTTTAGGCGCAGGTTTTGGTTTGTCAATCAACAAACACAAAGCCATGGTTGAAATGCAGTTCGCCGATTTTGTATCAGAAGGCATGACTCAAATTGTAAACAACTTTGCAAAATCGCATTACCGTTGGGGTCAAAATGCAGATGTTGTTGTTCGAATGCCAACTGGTGCAGGTGTTGCTGCAGGTCCTTTTCATAGCCAAAGTAATGAAGCATGGTTTTTTAAAACCCCTGGATTAAAAATTGCCTATCCTGCTTTTCCAAGTGATGCAAAAGGATTGCTGATAGCCTCTTTTGAAGATCCTAATCCTGTCATGTTTTTTGAACACAAAGGATTATACCGCAGTATTGAAGAAAATATTTTAGATGAATACTACACCATTCCTTTTGGCAAAGCCCGTTTGGTGAAAGAAGGTAAATCTGTAAGCATTATAACATATGGTTTAGGAGTTCATTGGGCCATTGAACTATTAGAAGCTCATCCGGAAATTAGTGCTGATTTAATTGATCTCAGAACATTAGCACCCCTAGATACTGAAGCGATTTATACCTCCGTTAAAAAAACAGGTCGGGCTTTTATTTTACATGAAGATACATTAACTGGCGGAATTGGTGGCGAATTAAGTGCATTAATAAACGAACATTGTTTCGAATATTTAGACGCTCCTATTATGCGTGAAGGAAGTTTGGATACGCCTGTACCGATGAATGTAGATTTGGAAATTAATTTTCTTCCAAAAAACAGATTTAAAGAAAAATTAATGCGACTTATTAAATACTAAAACAGGTAAACTATTGCTTAAAATTTTTTTGTCTTTCATTTTCTATTTATTGATGCTTTTGCCTTTTTTCTTTCTGGATGGTAATACCTAAGAAATTATCATTTGATTTTATTTTGTCAGCACACCATAGAGTTTTTCTCGCTCAGCTTTTACTTGATCACTTTCTAAATATTCATCGTAGGTCATTCTTTTATCAATCATACCATTAGGAGTTAACTCAATGATCCGATTGGCAACTGTTTGCATCAACTCATGATCATGACTTGTTAATAAAACGACGCCCGTGTAATCTTTTAAAGCATCATTATAAGCAATAATACTTTCTAAGTCTAAATGATTGGTTGGTTCATCTAAAATGAGCATATTGGGATTAACTTGCATCATACGGCTTGTCATGCAACGCACTTTTTCACCGCCAGAAAGAACAGAACATTTTTTTAAGACCTCTTCCCCAGTAAATAACATTTTTCCTAAAAAACCACGCACATAACTTTCATCTTTATTTGAAGCGTATTGGCGTAACCAGTCCATTAAATTCAAATCACCAATAAAAAACTTAGCGTTATCGTTTGGTAAATAGGCTTTGTGAATGGTTGTTCCAAATTTAAATACTCCTTTATCTGGTTTATCCTCTTCATTGATGATATCAAATAAAGCCGTAATTGCTAAATGATTTTTTGCAATAAATGCAATTTTATCGCCTTTAATAATATTGATATTTACATTTTTAAATAGTACGCCATCAGCATTTGATTTACTTAAATTTTCGATGTGTAAAATTTGATCCCCAACTTCTCTTTCTTGTTTAAAAATAATTCCTGGGTATTTACGGGTGCTAGGTGGAATTTCATCTATAACCAATTTATCTAACAATTTTTTACGAGATGTTGCTTGACTACTTTTGCTCGCATTGGCGCTAAATCGACGGACAAAATCTTGTAATTCGGCGCGTTTATCTTCCATTTTTTTATTGGCATCACTTCTTTGTTTTAAAGCTAGTTGACTCATCTGATACCAGAAGCTATAATTACCGGTATATGTTTTTAATTTGCCATAATCAATGTCGCAAGTATGTGTGCAAACCGCATCTAAAAAATGCCGATCATGACTAATTACGATGACTGTATTTTCAAAATCGGCTAAATAATTTTCAAGCCAACTAATGGTTTCAACATCTAAATCATTGGTTGGTTCATCTAATAATAATATATCAGGATTTCCAAAAATAGCTTGTGATAATAAAATTTTTACCTTGTCTTTTCCTGTTAAATCTTTCATTAACTTAAAATGCGATTCTACTGGAATACCAACATTTGTTAATAAATTAGCTGCATCACTTTCTGCATTCCAACCATTCATTTCACCAAACTCTGCTTCTAAATCGGCCGCTTTTACGCCATCAGCTTCATTAAAATCTGGCTTAGCATAGATAGCACCTTTCTCTTTCATAATTTGAAAAAGCCGTTTGTTTCCCATCAACACGGTATCTAAAACTGTAGACTCATCAAACTCAAAGTGATTTTGTTTTAAGACGCTTAAACGCATGCCTGGCAAAATATTAACCTGGCCTTTTGTTGGTTCAATTTCGCCCGATAATATTTTCATGAAAGTTGATTTTCCAGCACCATTAGCCCCAATGATGCCATAACAATTGCCTGGCGTAAATTTTACGTTTACTTCGTCAAACAAAATACGCTTGCCGTATTGCAAACTTACATTAGAAACAGAAATCATTTTTTAAAAATTAGGATGTAAATGTAGCTAAAAAGACTGATTAAAATTTTGGCGATATAGAATGAAAAACAAATTACGCTTCAAATTACCCTTTTGATTTTTTTCAAAAAATAAATTTTAATTCGGACGTTTATGAATCAAATGAAAATTATACCAACCCACTTAAGTTTTTGGTATAATTTTCATTTCTTTCAAAAAAAGCTTATTATTAGGCGCGATTTTTGTTAGTAAATAACACATAGTTTTAGTGTAGTTTAGAGTTATAAGTTGAACGGGAAAGTTTCGGGGTAGTAGCCGAAACTTTCCTTTTCTTAGAAAAAATGAAGAAAAAGCTAGTCATTTTTTAATAATCGTCTTAAAAAAAATGGAGATTGTGTTTTTTCAAGTACGATTTTTGAATATTATACGCTTGAAACTTTGAAAGAAATTTACTTTCAATTTTGATTATTAAGAATAATTATATACATTTAATTTACAAAAAAAAATGCTCATGAAAAATTTAAATTTTAAACAAAAACCAAATTCTTTATTTATGGCACAACTAACCACTAAATTCAGCTATCTCATGATGGGACTCATGGTAATGATGAGCATTTCAATTGAAGCCAACGATCCTTTAACATCCGCTTTTAAGATGCCAAATGGAAATAACCCTTTGTTCAGCAATAAAGTAAAGGCAACAGACAAAAAAGAAAACCTCCCAGCAAAAGAAAAACTCAAAGAAGATTTGCGCGGCAATGGGATGAACTTTACGCCCAACCAAGGTCAAGTAGCAGATATGAGTGGCGCATTGAGACCAGATGTATTATACACATCGAATGCAGGAAATGCCAATGTGTATTTACGAAAAACAGGTTTAAGTTATTTGATTAGCAATATGGGCGCTGTGATGCATGAGATCAATGAAGAAGTAGAAGAAGCAGAACAAAGTGGTAAATTAGGAATAGGAGGCGAAGAAAAACTCAAGGAAGATCTCATGGCAAAAGCCACGCTGAAAGGCTACCGCGTGGATATTGATTTTGTAAACTGCAACACCAATATCCGAACCATTAATGAAGATCCCATAAGTGGAAAACTCAACTTTTATTACCCACATTGCAAAGACGGGGTCACAGGCCTGAGCCAATACAATAAAATTACCTACCAAAACATTTACCAAAATATTGATGCCATTTATTATGGTGGCGAAGCCCAAGGTTTAAAATACGATTTGGTGGTGCAACCCGGAGGCAACCCAAAAGACATCCAACTGAAATACTCGGGTGCTGATAAAATAACCTTGCAAAATGGTAAAATACAAGTAAAAACAGTATTAGGCAACATCCAAGAATGGATGCCGAAGGTTTATCAAAATATTAATGGCAAAGAAGTAAAAGTGAAAGCAGAATATGTTTTAACAAAACCTTCCTCCACGGCAAA
>JBKDJY010000021.1:0-8360 GCA_046345275.1 Bacteroidota bacterium | reverse complement strand
GTAAGATAAGACTTCTAAGGTATGGACTCTATTTTTATGGGGAATCTTTATTTCGTGCTTTTACACTTTATAAGTGATTTATTTCACTCATAATCATGGTTTTATGAAATATTTGAATTATTTTTGGGCAAACTCCAGTAAATTTAGATTTATAATTTGAATATTTCAAAAAAAATATTTTATCAACTAATTGCTTCGACTATCTTATCTGTTAATGTATTAATAGGTCAAGACACTCCCAATCACAACATTCCATTAAATAATTCACAGCAGTCAGCAATAACTCAACCTAAACAATTTGAAAATTTTAAAGATAGGTTGTTCCTAGGAGGAAATGTGGGTGCGTCATTTGGATCAATTACTTTTATTAACCTATCCCCGATAGTAGGAATAAAAATTAATAAAGAATTTTCAGTTGGCACAGGTTTTATTTACAACTATTATAGCCAATCGTTCGCAGGTAGAAATTATGTCTCTACAATTTATGGCGGAAATGCTTTTGCAAGGTATTTTGTTTTTGAAAATTTATTTGGTCAAGTAGGATGGGACAGATTAAGCGTTATAGATTACCGCAGTTCCATTATCAATAGCAGAATTTGGGTTGACAACATATTGCTTGGAGTTGGATACCGTCAACTTTTTTCTGATAATGGTGCTTTGGTGGCAATGATTTTTTACAATGTTAACCAAACTCCGTTATCCCCATATCAAAATCCTATTATACAAATTGGCTTTAATATAGGATTATAAAGTATTATGGCAATATTGAATGACTGCTGTTTAAGGCGTTTGGATCATCTAAACTAAGTCGTTATTGCTAACTACTGTCCGATTTTTAGGTACCAGCATAATATCCTTAAAGTGAAAATTTTCATTGTTGAAACTCCTTAGGCTTTCTGAATAGAAAAGTTCAACACCTTTCAGAATTGATGATTTTCCTGAATTATTTTCGCCAATCAAAACTAAAAAGTCGTCTATGCTTAGTTTAACATACTCGATGCTTCTATAGTTAATAATTTCAATTTCTTTTATCTTCATATTTTATGATTATTGCCTGTCGTTTTTTCATTTGGTAACCCTGAAGCTAACTCATTAATCTAACAGTAATTTATCAATCTAAAAATCTGTAGATAATGATAGATAAGTAATTCCTTTCTGAACTTTTTTAGCATCTACTCCCCAAGCAAAATCAACCCGAACAAAGTAGCCTAACAATCTTGACCGAAGCCCTAACCCATAACCTCCAACAATTGGTTCCTTTTGGTTATAAATTGTAATTGTAATTGGATTTCCAAAAAATGTATTTTTATTTAACACATTTTCCTCGCTATAAGGATCTTTTCCATACCAAGCCATACCAACATCTCCAAAACCTACAATCTGAAAATTATAAATAAAATCAGATTTTATCGGTCGATTCATCAAATATCTAAAAATCGGAAAACGCAATTCACTATTCCATACTAAAAAATTATTTCCATTTCTGGTATTTTGTTTAAAGCCCCTAATATTAGTTGCTAAAGTTTGGAATTGATATTGTTCTGGTTTTACAATATTAATCGTTTGGTCAAACTGTGGATTTAACCAATTATCGATTCCTCCCAAGTAATAGATTAATCTATCTGTTCCCAAAGAATTTGCACCAGCAAAACGATTACACCATATCAAATCGCGATGAATTTTTTGATAGTTTCTAAAATCAAATCCAAAAGTAAATAAATCATGTCGATCGTTTTTTATCAAACGCGAATATTCTGACCACAATTTAAATCGGGTGCCGTTATACAAATTCAAACCACGTTTACGAGTGTTATCGAAAATGTATTCTAATTTTGAACCTGCATAATTATCATATACACTTTGCTTAGGAAGACTTATGTCTCCTATTGAAGCGAAAACTGTTCTGTCATTGCGCAGCATTAATGAAAACTTAATTGCGGAAACCTCATTGAATGGAAGTTTAAAACTATATCTGGCATCGTGGGTTTGAACTTTCAATGCGCCATCAAATCCATTCACTTTTAAAAAAGATTGTCGATGCAAAACCAATTGACGGTCTATTTGATGTATTCTGTTTTCCCAACTCAATAAATACTCATTGTCTAATGAGCCAGAAATTCTGAAGCCTGCAACAATTCTCTTATCTTCAAACAAATCACTCAAGCCAATTTTAAACAAGGCATTTAATCCTGGATTTAAATAGATAGGACTAGATCCTCCCGTAAAGCGTTGATAGTTGGTTCCTAAGAAGGAATTGTCTAATTGCGTGACAACTTGATCTGTTCTAAAATTCGTAAAGTAATTTTGCTGAATTGGAAAACGAAGTTCATTATTTGCGTTGGATTTTATTTTTTGAGGATTAACAGTTGCCTGAGCAGAATCATTTTGTATTTTAGGTTTAACAGGATCATCTTTTTTTCGTGTACCGCGGATGTCGTAGTTTTCAAAATCAATTCCTTGATTGGTTTTAGAAGTAGTGTCTTTGTTTTGAGGTGTTACGCTTTCTTCAACCCTGAGAGGATTCACAATTTCTATTTTATCAGGATTAGATATGTAATAGGATGGTTTATCCCTAAACCATGTGTTTTTATTTTTTAAAGATGGAGAAGTATTAGATTCATTTATTAAAGATGAAACCATTAATTTTTCTTTGTTATTCTCAACAATAATTTCAGCAAAGCTTGTAAAGGTTTGATTTATATGGTGCTCTTGTATATTTTTTTCATAGTTTGTAATTGCCGTAGTTTTATAAAAATATCTATAGTGTTCAATTGTATCAACAAATGAAATGGTGCTATCAAGTACACCAACATATCTGTTATAAATGCCGTTTGAATCACTTAAAAAAGAGATAATTCCTTTATTGTATTCTTGCGATTTTGTTTCATTAATTTCAGGCGTATTGGTTACCCGATTCAGAATCGTGGATTTTGTTTGTGTATTATAAAAAAAGATATCATTGTTTCTCGAAAACTTAAAATTCAATTTAGCGTCTTCATTCGCTTTGATCGTATCATGGATTCTGTTTGATTCAAATAATATTCCTTTTGAATTATCTACAAATACGGGATTATGATCATCCCACGCATCATTTGTAATTTGTTCAATACCGCCATTATTTAATGAAAAAATAAAAATATCTGATTGACCTTTTCCTTTTTTTACAGCACTCATGACAATTCGTTTGCCATCATGAGAAAATGAATAACTCATTATTTTTTCAAATCCAGTGATTGGTCTTTTAAATTTTTCTTTTGTTTCAGAATCGTATGTGTGAATTTTTAAAACATTTTTCTTTTCATAAATCATGGATATTATTGAATTATTGGGATGCCAACCCAATAAAGGATAACTATTGTCTTCAAGCCTTTCAAGTTTAGGATATAATTTTAGAAGTCTTTTGTTCTTCTTTTTTCCAATTGTGTTTAACCAAACTTTTTGTTGACCTAATTTGGAAGTTGTATATATGATTTTCTGACCATCAGGGCTTACTTTGAGTTCATAATAATGCCTTGATTTTTTTTGCTTTATTAAAACAGAAGGTGTTGTTGGATTTTTTCGTGTTGTATCTTTAAATTCGGCATATCGTTTTGAAAAAATATTGACAAATTCGTAGGTCATACTTTCTATTGAAGTTCCTAAAACGTAGATAAAAGCATTATTTGGGGTTCTGCTTACTTTAGTCATATAAAGTAAACTTGGGATGACAGCTTCTCCATATGTATCTGCTACATAATACCAAAGTGCATGACCCGCAATTGTTGCGTCATTGCCAACGAGTCGATTAAATTTATATATGCGATCATGTTGGATGGCGTCCATTAATTTATTATCAATACTTGTTGTCCATCCTTCGGCCATATAAGATATTAAGCCGTTTTTAAACCAATCAGGCAAAACGAGCAGTGTAGAATTTTTTACCACATCTCGTGTTCTGCCGCCATACATCATTTTATCTATCATCAACTCTGCGATGGCTGCTCTTATTTGCCGGTCTAATTCAGCATGTGAGCCAGTGAAATATATAAAAATTTTATCTCCAATAATCCGAGTAACACCTCCAATGTTTCCATTTTCTTCGCTTGATAAACCAATATTTGACTGTTTAAAATCATTTTGATTGTTGTAAACAATCACTTCAATTTTATCATCTAATTGAAAATCCAAACGTTTTTCCATGATAGGCAATTGTTTATTGACAGAGGTTGCAGCATAACGCGCAATTTCTTGTCCACCTTCGTATAGATAAACTCTAAACCTTTCAAAATCAAAATAAGTCCAATGGAAAGTTTGATATTGAATTCTGTTCTTTCCAAATTCTAGTTGTGATCCGTAATAAAATTGGGGATATAAATGTTTGGTTAAAAAAACAAATAAGAATATTGAAAGAATTTTTTTATTCAAAATGCAATTTTAAAATTTAAATTTACCAATTATAATGCTTTGTTGCTTCTTTAAGCTATTAACAAGCCAAATTTAGCAAAAAAGGCTAATAATTTTGTATTAACGCAAAGTCAATTTTGTTTTGAAGTCATTAGCGGATGGAATGGCACAAAATAATGAATAAAAACCTTTCAAAATATTGATATCATTGAGTTGTATTTTTTTGTAAAATGGCATCACTGCTCTAAAACTAGCATTTACTTGAATAATAAAGAAGGTTAAATGTGTTAAACTTTTTTACTGTAAAATCACGGTGTGTTTCTTTAACTGTTTTTACTTAACATTTAACTTGGTATTAGCTTTAAAAATTGACCGAGTGAACTCTGCCCGCAAGAAGATTTACTTTCAAACATATGGAATTTGGCTTCTGCTAAAACAAAAAATCATAAAAAAGCGAGATTATTTTTTGTTAGCAATTCTCTTGTTTTAAATAGTTGTTTCGGACACTGCTGATAAATAACTCCTACCTTATAAAATGTGAATATCTTAAAATCGAAATTTATTATTGTAACATTATCTTTGCCAAGTTTGTTTTTTAATAACAGCCAAGAAAGTTGAAGTATACCTAAATCCGATGGTTTTAATTATAAATTCATTATTTAATTACAAAATAGGTTTAAAAAAATTTCAACTTTCGTATTTTCAAATAAAGACAAAAAAAAGAAAATGAAAGATACATCTATAAAATCCATTTTAATTATTGGTTCAGGTCCTATTGTTATTGGTCAAGCATGTGAATTTGATTATTCAGGTTCACAATCAGCTAAAAGTCTAAGAGAAGAGGGAATAGAGGTGACTCTGATCAACTCAAATCCAGCAACAATTATGACGGATAAAGTCACAGCGGATCACATATACCTGCTCCCGCTGGAAGTTAAATCAATTGTTAAAATATTAGAAGAAAGACAAATTGATGCTGTGTTACCAACTATGGGTGGACAGACTGCTTTAAATCTGGCTCTTAAATGTCATGATATGGGTATTTGGAAAAAGTATAACGTCAAGATGATTGGAGTTGATATTGATGCCATAAAAGTTACAGAAGATCGAGATTTGTTTCGCATACGCATGAATGAAATAGGAGTTGCGATGGCTCCTAGTAAAATTGCAAAATCTTTTTTAGAAGGAAAGTCAGTTGCCCAAGAATTTGGATTTCCTTTAGTTATACGTCCCTCTTTCACACTTGGAGGTAGCGGTGGAAGCGTTGTTTATCATAAAGAAGATTATGACGCTTTATTAAATAGAGGTTTGCAAACTTCTCCCATACACGAAGTTTTGATTGATAAAGCGGTGTTAGGATGGAAGGAATATGAACTTGAATTGTTGAGAGATAAAAATGATAATGTAGCCATAATTTGTTCTATTGAAAATTTTGATCCTATGGGTGTTCACACAGGAGATAGTATAACAGTTGCTCCTGCCCAAACTTTAAGTGATAGCACCTATCAAAAAATGCGAACAATGGCCATTAAGATGATGCGTAGTATTGGTAATTTTGCAGGAGGATGCAATGTTCAATTTGCAGTAAGTGATGATGAAAAAGAAGATATCATCGCCATTGAAATTAATCCGCGCGTATCAAGATCTTCGGCATTAGCTAGTAAAGCCACTGGTTATCCAATTGCACGCATAGCCAGTAAATTAGCCATTGGCTACCAACTTGATGAATTAATTAATCAAATCACCAAATCTACTTCTGCCTATTTTGAACCAACATTAGATTATGTAATTGTAAAAATACCACGCTGGAATTTTGATAAGTTTAAAGGCAGTAATCGCGAGTTAGGATTTCAAATGAAATCCGTAGGAGAAGTAATGGCCATTGGTAGAAGCTTTCAAGAGGCTTTGCAAAAAGCATGTCAGAGTTTAGAAATTAAACGAAATGGATTAGGTGCTGATGGAAAAGAAAATACAAATCAATCTGAATTATTAGTTGGCTTAGAAAGACCAAGTTGGAATCGTTTGTTTATGATTTATGATGCTCTGAAATTAGGCATTTCGATCAAAACAATTCAAAAACTTACAAGAATTGATTTTTGGTTTTTGGAGCAAATTGAACAAATGTTAGTTCTTGAAAACGAAATAAGCAAAAAACAATTAAATACCATTTCAAAAGATTTGTTGTACGAAGCAAAACAAATGGGCTACGCAGATAGGCAGTTGGCACATTTATTAAAATGTTTAGAAAGCGAAGTATATCAAAAACGGAAAGAACTAAATATTAATCGTGTGTTTAAAATGGTAGATACTTGTGCTGCTGAATTTGAAGCTAAAACACCCTACTATTATTCGACTTTCGAAGACGAAAATGAAAGTATTAGAACAAATAAAAAGAAAATTGTTATACTAGGAAGTGGTCCGAACAGAATTGGACAAGGAATAGAGTTTGACTACAGTTGTGTACATGGCGTGTTGGCTGCAAAAGAAATGGGATATGAAACCATTATGATTAACTGTAATCCTGAAACCGTCAGCACAGATTTTAGTACAGCTGATAAATTATATTTTGAACCTGTATTTTGGGAACATATTTATGATATTATTTTACATGAAAAACCAGAAGGTGTTATTGTACAGTTAGGTGGACAAACGGCACTTAAACTTGCCGAAAAATTGGAACGGTATGGCATCAAAATTATTGGAACGGATTTTAAATCTTTAGATTTAGCAGAAGACAGAGGTAGTTTTTCTCAATTATTGAAAGAAAATAATATTCCATATCCTCAATTTGGAGTGATAGAAAATGCCGAAGAGGCTATTACCTTATCTAAGCAATTGGGCTTTCCTTTGCTCGTTCGTCCGAGCTACGTGCTTGGAGGACAAAGTATGAAAATTGTGATCAATGAAGAAGAATTAGAACAGCACGTTGTAAAGTTGTTAAATGATTTGCCAGAAAATAAAGTGCTATTAGATCATTTTTTACAAGGAGCCATTGAAGCTGAAGCTGATGCTATTTGTGATGGAAAAGATGTTTACATTGTTGGCATCATGGAACATATTGAACCTGCGGGGATACACAGTGGCGATAGTTTTGCTATTTTGCCAACATTTTCATTAAATGAAAATGTTTTAAAGCAAATAGAAGCACACACTAAAAAAATTGCTATCGCTTTGAGAACGGTAGGTTTAATTAATATTCAATTTGCAGTTAAAAATGATATTGTTTACATCATTGAAGCAAATCCGCGTGCTAGTAGAACAGTTCCATTTATTGCCAAAGCCTACGATGAGCCTTATGTAAATTATGCTACTAAAGTCATGCTAGGCGCAAAAATTAAAGATTTTAAATTTACTCCTAAGAAAAAAGGCTTTGCAATAAAAATTCCTGTATTTAGTTACGACAAGTTTCCAGAAGTTCAAAAAGAATTAGGCCCTGAAATGAAAAGTACAGGAGAGGCAATTTACTTTATTGATGATTTGAATGATGAATATTTTCAAAATATCTACAGCGAACGTAATTTATATTTAAGTAAATAATTTTTCTTATTTGGGTTAAAAATTTCCCTTAGTTCTATTTAACAAAGAAGCAGCAGGCTTAGGTCAGCTAATCTTCTTTCCTTCTAACGATAAGATTGTGGAAGCGTTCAATTATTTATTACAACTCCTTTAAACCTAATTTTCTGAGATATAATACAAAAATGATAAATTAAATAGTCCAAACTAAGTCTGAAAAAATATACTTAAAAGAGCATGTATCCACCACTTGCTTAGAAGTTAATTCATGAGTTTCCTTTATAATAAAATCGCTAACCTCATCCAAATTATGGTGCATCTTGTTTGTAAACTTTCTTTTAAAAGCAGCCCATATTTTTTCAGCGGGATTTAATTCTGGGCTATAAGGATGTAAAAATAAAAGAGCAATATTTTCAGGTATTTTTAAGCATTCAGCTCCTATGAATAAAATCAACCGAGAAAGA
>JBKDJY010000020.1:0-28117 GCA_046345275.1 Bacteroidota bacterium | reverse complement strand
AATTTTAGTATTTGTAAAATTCATTGTTCGTTTGTTTTATTGTACAACCTAAACTTAAATGAATAATGCATTTTGCCGATTTTTTACTCTATAACTTATTCAGTAGTAATTGTTTATTAATCGAGTTCAGGTTATCAATAAATAAATACGGCTAAGTCAAAAACCTCGGTTTGATGTTAGTTCAATTTTGTAGCAATACTTTTATGGTTTCATCTAACACATCAAAAGCTATTTCTTTTGTAGCTGCCTCGGCATAAACTCTCAAAACAGGCTCTGTTCCACTAGCCCGAATCATCATCCAAGTATTGTCATCAAAAAAGAATTTATATCCATCTAAATTATCTATATGAGAAACTTTAAACTTACCAAAGCTTTTGTAAACATTTGCTTTACAATTTTGTAATACTTTTTGTTTGATTGCTTCATCTATATGCAAGTCATTTCTTTCGAACCAAAAAGTACCCGTAATATCATAAACTTCTTGAATTAATTCCCTTAAAGATTTTCCAGTTTTGGCCATAAATTCCCAAATAACTAAGCCCATCCAAATGCCATCTCGCTCGGGTATATGTCCTTTAATTGCGATACCACCACTTTCTTCACCGCCAACCAAAACGTCGTCAGTAACCATTATACCGCATATGTGCTTAAAGCCAATTTTAACAACTTCTAAGGGTAAGCCATAATGTTTACAAATGTTTGATATCTTAACCGTTGTGCTAAACGCAGCTACTACTTTACCACTTTGTTTTTTATATTTTACTAAATAATGAATGAGCAACAAAATGATGTGGTGCGAATCCACAAAATTACCTTCATTGTCGTAAAGACCTATTCTATCTGCATCTCCATCAGTTGCTAAGCCACATGAAATATTTCCTTTTGATTTGATAAAGTTGCTAAACTCCAATAAGTTTTTATGAATTGGTTCAGGCGCTTGACCTAAAAAACCCGGATTATCTTCTCCATGTAAATGATATATTTCGGGAAACAATCTCCTCATCACATTTTTACCAGCTCCAAACATGCTATCATAGGCCAAATTCATTTTAGAATTTTTTATTGCATGAAGATCAAAGTTTTCTTCAACATGCTTTACATAGATGTCTTCTAAAGGAACTTCAATGAGTAATCCTGAAGCCTTTTCTTTTTCAAAATTTATATTTTTAAATTCAACTTGACATTCTTTCGGAATAGCGTCTTCTATTTCTTGAACTAAATCTGGACTCAGCGGACCTCCGTAATTTGCCTTAATTTTAAATCCATTATAAGCTGGAGGATTGTGACTAGCAGTGATAATGACTCCTAAATTGCTTTTATATTTAACAGTACCAAGTGAAATCATTGGCGTTGAAATAAATCCTTTGGCCAGATAGACTTTTATACCATGAGCTAAAAAAACTTTAGCAGTTGTATGAGCAAATAGTTCTCCTGCAAAACGGCAATCGTGGCCTACCAAAACACTTGAGTTTTTATTTCTTTGTTTAAGCCACAATGCGACAGCTTCAGTCACTCTTGCAACATTTTCTTCTGTAAAATCTTGAGCAATAATTGCCCTCCAACCATCAGTTCCGAATTTAATTTTTGTCGTCATATTTTTTTATCATTCTAAATTTATTGATTTTTCATAATCAACATCAATTCATTAAACTAGTTAAATGCAATAATTCAGCATCATTACCCCAATTGATGTTACCAACTTTTTGATAAACGATTTCTCCTTTTTTATTTAATAAATATACAGTTGGGATTGAAAAGATTTTTAAATCATGAAAAGATTTTGATGATTTTAAAAACGTAAAAGGATATTCTTTTTTTAATTTAAAAGAAATTAATTTATCCATTGATTCGTCAGTTATTGCTAAAACCTCAATATCTTTTAATTTGGCTATTTTAATTTGGCTTAAAGCCTTTAATTCTTTTAAACATTCGGGGCACCATGATGCATAAAAACAAACGATTACTTTTTTTCCTATGAACGATTTAACATCAAGCAGAGTATTCGTAACATCTACTATATTCAATTGAAGAATGTCTAATTTTGGAGCAACCTTATATTTATTGAATAAATACAAGCCTATGAAGCCAAAAATGGCTATTGCTAAAATATTATAAGTAAGTTTTTTGCTCAAGTTATTAAAAAAACAATGTTGTTAAAAATAAAAATGCAAAGTAAGTAAAATTTAATTTATATGATATTTTTACCTGCAAATGAAATTTATTTTTATAAAAATATTTAACTTTTTTTGGAAAACATGTCTCTTGTTTTTAATCATATCAATTGTTTCCGTTTTAATTTTTCGTTTTGTTCGAGTTCCCTTCACGCCATTAATGATAACCAGATGTTTTGAACAAGTTTGGTCAAAAAAAGAAATTACTTTAAAACATCATTGGGTTCCTCTCAAAAATATTTCTTCAAATTTACAATTAGCTGTTGTATGCAGCGAAGACCAAAATTACATTAAACATTTTGGATTTGACTTAGATGCCATCAAACAAGCGATAAAGGAAAATGAAGTTGGCAAAAGGATAAGAGGGGGAAGTACCATCACGCAACAAACGGCCAAAAACGTTTTTTTATGGCAAGGAAAAAGTTATTTAAGGAAAGTACTAGAGGCTTGGTTTACATTACTCATAGAAGTTTTATGGAGTAAAGAACGAATTATGGAGGTTTACCTTAATAGCATTGAGATGGGAAATGGTATCTACGGTGCAGAAGCCGCGTCAAAATACTGGTTTAACAAATCTGCAAAAAATTTAACCAAAGATAATGCAGCGTCAATTGCAGCCATTTTACCTAGTCCATTGAAGTACAAAGCTTATCCAACAACTCAATATATTCAAAAAAGAAAAGAGTGGATAAAAAAGCAAATGAATTATTTAGGAAATAAACTCAATTATAATTAGGATTGAATGGTGATGAAAAGTGAATTCAAATATTTAATCGCATTATTTTCTTTTTTGATTGCTAATTATAATCAATCAGAATCAAACGCTAAAGAGGGCTTAAACAAATTTTTTGAAAAGCCCATTAAAAAAAATTCTTTAGATACCAGTAAATATTTAAATGAGAAATTTAGATTAGATACTTTATTTAATCAGTTATATAAAAAAAATGTATTCAATGCCAATGTTTTAATTGCTAAAGGAAACGACATTATTTATAAAAAATCATTTGGAATGGGAAATATAGAAAAAGGCGTAACCTTATCAGACTCTTCAATTTTTCAACTGGCATCAGTTTCTAAAGTAATTACAAGCATCGGTATTTTGATGCTTTACGAGCAAGAAAAATTAAATTTAGATGCTCAAGTTTCTGATATATTACCAGAATTTCCTTACAAAAAAATGACCATTGAACATTTACTATGTCACCGATCAGGTCTTCCTAACTATACCTACTTTTGTTGTAAATATTTAAAAGACGATGCTACTGATTTATCAAATAGAGAAGTGCTCGAACTAATGGCAAAATACCAACCTACACCATATTTTAATGAAGGCAAAAGATTTAATTATAGTAACACAAACTATATCATTTTAGCTTTAATTATTGAAAATATTTCTGGTTTAAGTTATGATACCTACTTACATCAAAAACTTTTTGAGCCTTTAGGAATGAGGCATACTCAAACCATAAAAAAATTAGATCTTTCAAATATGAATTTAACTTGCGGTTATTCAAATAGCTTTAAACAAATAGAAAATGATAGATTTGACGGAGTCATTGGAGACAAAGGAATTTTTACAACAACGCATGACTTGCTTCTATTAAGTAAGGCTCTCTATCAAAACAAACTATTAAGTGCAAAAACACAAGCTTTAGCTTACACACCTCATAGTAAAGAAAAAAAAATGAGTAACTATGGCTTGGGTTGGCGCATGAAAAATATAAGTAACGAAAATAAGGAAGTCTATCATAATGGTTGGTGGCATGGATATAAAACTTCTTTTCACAGAAGATTAAAAGATAGTTTAACCATTATAATTTTAAGTAATAAACTCAATAATAGCGTCTATGCCACTCATAAAATTTACGAAGCCATCGATGGCATTAACCATTCAGATAAATCCAGCGAAGTAGAAATGAAAGCAGAATACTGATTTAAAAATCATTATTCAATTGATTAGTGGCTTTCTGCAAAATTTCAAAAGCGTTCTCTGCCATTAAATTTTCTTTATCTAACGTAGGATTGATTTCAACCATTTCAAAGCAAACAATTTTTTTAGAACGCATGAGATAGTAAATTAAATTTCCAGCCTCTTTTTCTGTAATGCCATTAGGAACAGGTGTTCCAGTTCCGCTGGAAATTCGACTGTCCATACTATCTACATCAAAACTCACATAGATCATATCACAATGATCCAAATAATTTAAAGATTCGATAGCCACTCGTTCTACCGCTTTCTTGCGAATTTCTTGCAAATTAAAAATCCTGACTTTATTTTTTTTTATTAAATATTCTTCTTGAGGTTCAAAATCGCGAAGCGCAATCAAAACCAAATCATTATAGTAAATTTTTGGTGTTATACCTCCTATGCCTTTTAATTTTTCCCAATACTCTATGGTTTCATCGTCTGGCTTATTCTGCTGTCTGTCTTTATTATCTTCTCCTAAAACACAAGCTAAAGGCATCCCATGCATATTACCACTTGGAGTTGTGTATGGCGTGTGAAAATCAGCATGGGCATCAATCCAAATTACCCCCAAACGTTTTTTTGGATAAGCTAATTTAATTCCACTAATTGTTCCTAAGGCAGAGCTGTGGTCTCCAGCTAACACGATTGGAATTTGTTCTTTTTCCAGGGTTTCTTTTATTTCTTGAGCTAATCGTTCGTTTAAGGTAAATACGCCTTTAATCCTTTTTGCGTAGTCATTAACAACGGGCTCTAACAATAAATTGTTTTCATTTTTAACCTCTACACTTTTAAATTTTTTAAAAAAATTACTTCCAAAATCCAAGGCAGCAATTTTGATGGCATCTACTCCCATGCTTGAACCTCTGGTTCCAGCTCCTATTTCACTTTTGAGCTCAATGAGCTTAATTGGCTTAATCATACTGAATAAATTTGTAGATGTTGACTTAAGAAAAAATAAATTTGAAACCGCGCTTTATGTCAAAGATACTACTCCTTAATCAAATTAAAAATTTTAAAAATAAACCACTTAATTTATAAAATGTATTTTTTCATTCGATTGAATCAATGAAAAATGACACGTTCATTATAATTGATAAAGGTTAAGCAAAATTAAAAAGACTAAAATTTATTTTAAAATAAACTTAGCTGTTTATCTCCTGCTTTGTAGTCAAAGTTTAAGACTTCGAATTTAAATTCTTCTTTAGGCTTTATATATTTTTCTTTTGAAACAATAAATAATTGCATGATTGATTCTGCAATAGCACCTTGGCCTTTCAATCGAATGCTTTTTCTACTATCACTAACCTTGCCTCCATGGCAAGAACTGATTTGGTTCCAAACTTTTGATGCCCTATCAGGAAAATTCTTGACCAACCAATCTTTAAAAATATGTTCAACTGCACCATTTAATCTCACAATGGTTATTCCTGCGCTTGATGCTCCTGCATTTGCAGAACGTTCTATTACTTTTGGTATTTCGTAATGATTAATCCCAGGAATAATTGGGGCAACCATCACGCCACAAGGAATTCCATTTTTTGACAATTTTGAAATAACTTCTATTCTGTTTTTATAACTAGAGGTCCTAGGTTCTAATAACAACCTAGTCTTTTCATCATTTCCAGTTAGAGAAATCATCACATGTACTAAATTTAAAGCTGCTAATTCCTTTAAAATATCGAGATCACGAATAATTAAAGTGTTTTTAGTAATAATAGAAACGGGGTGTTTATATTTTAAACAAACTTGTAAAATGCTTCTCGTAATTTCTAATTCTTTTTCAATGGGTTGGTAGCAATCTGTATTCCCAGAAAGCATGATTGGTTGAGGCTTCCAATTTTTATGACTCAATGTTTTTTCTAATAATGTAGCTGCATTTTTTTTAACGATTATTTTCCTCTCAAAATCTAAACCTGCGCTGTAACCCCAATACTCATGAGTGTTTCTCGCGTAACAATACACACAACCATGTTCACAGCCCTGATAAGGATTTAAAGAATAAGCCAGTCCTATATCCGTATTTTCTATTTTATTAATAATGGTTTTTGGGTATGAATAAATAATTTCAGTTTTTTGGGCTTGTAAAAAATCTTCATCAATCATTTCGGGAAAAGTGTTTTCATATGTATTTTTCTCGAACTTGTTTATCGGATTAAACTGAGCGCCTCGCCCTTTAAAATAATGACTGTTTGTTATTGTTTCCATTTGTTGGCTATTTATCAGCACGAAGTTATTCACAAATAATAGTAATTGATTGCTATAATTTATAGCAAAATGAGAAATGAATTATTTGTATTTAAATGCCTTATTTAATTCTTACCAACTCAATACTATCATTGAGGAACTTGGGTTACCCAATTTTATTATATTGATAAACCAAATTATTCTTCATGGCTTTTTTCGTCATTAATATGATTTAGGTTATAAACCTCATCTTGTTTTTGAGTGGCAGTTTTTAGGGAGTCACTGATTTCAATTTGTTCAAGCTTATCTAAATTCGGTTTACCTGCATTAATCCAAGCGGTATACCAAAGACTACTAACCATGATGATACTTTGTCTCATCCGCCTTTCTACTTGTCCTTTAATCATTAAATCATATTGATTGGTGTATGCTTCAGAATATACTTTAGATAAAATATTATTTCTGTTTTCGTAAGCATATTTTTGATCTTGAGGAAAATTCTTACTCAACAATGCTTCAAATTTAAGTACACTATCTACTTCAAGATGACTATCATAAACGGCTTTCCATGCCATTTTCAAGGGAGATTCAATATAATGAGCTCGTCCTAAAAAATAATCATAACCATCTGCTTTCAGTTCAGGTATTCTACTTTCCCAAAAACCATGAATGCCTTTTTGCCCAGTTAATTGTCCATTATAATTTTCTGTTGTATGCAATGGTACATGTGCATCACCCACATAATGTCCTAAATCTGAGCTGTATTGTAAAATATGGTCAATATTTTCATCTTTAAAAGCCGTCACGAGTTTAAAATATTGTTTTTCAATTTGCCAAGGAACAATGCCATAGGCCAATAAAGTATCCTCGCTAAATTTTAATACGGCGTCATTCCAGAATTTAGGAACAATTTCAAATCCGTTTTTTCCATAATGATCAATGTCAATATAATGGCGAGGCGCTTCGTTTTTATCACTGTACCTTCTTTTATCAGCGTCTACCGAATGATTCGTAATAAACTCGATGTGTTTTTTATAGAAAGTAATCATACCTGGAGGTAAACAGAATACTGCCATTCGGTTAATACGCTTATGACCATAAAATCCCCAGGAGTGAGATTTTTCTTTTGGTATAAGTGTGATGAAGGCTAAACTCAAAAACAAAATGATGATGATGCGTCGTATCATTTTTTAAATGTTTTTAAATTTCTAGTTTTTACAAAAAAACCATTCTTACATGATGAAGAATGGTTTTTAAAAATAAATTTGAATAATTTTTAAATTGAAGCTTTAGTTTCTTTTGCTTTTTTAATAATTGCTTTGATGTTTTCGGTGGTCGTAGAGTTTGGTCTTTCTATCGCAGAGCCCGTTGCTCTGTCCCAAACCAAACTTGCTAATACACCTAAGGCTCTAGAAACGCCAAATAAAACCGTATAAAAATCATATTCATGCATGCCATAGTGAACTAATAAAGCGCCAGAGTGCGCGTCAACGTTAGGCCATGGGTTTTTAATTTTTCCAGTCGATTCCAATATTGGTGGAGCAACCTCATAAATCATTTGAACGATTTCACAAATATTATCGTGCTTAATGTAGGTTTTATAAAAATCTTGTTGAGCAGTAAATCGAGGATCTGTTTTCCTTAACACAGCATGTCCATATCCAGGTACTACTTTTCCGTCTAATAAGGTTTTTTTAATGTACTCTGCAATCTGCTCTTTAGTTGGCAAACCGCCTCCTAAATTTTCTTTTAATTCCATAATCCAGCTTAACACTTCTTGATTTGCTAATCCATGTAAAGGACCAGCTAAACCGTTCATGCCTGCTGCAAATGATAAATATGGATCGCTTAACGCTGAACCTACCAAATGCGTGGCGTGAGCTGATACATTACCACCTTCATGATCAACGTGAATGGTTAAATATAAACGCATCAATCGTTTCATATCAAAATCTTCGAAACCAAGCATGTGAGCAAAATTTGCTGCCCAATCTAATTTATGATCTGGCTCAATGTGGCTTCCTCCTTTGTACTTCCGACGGTAGATGTATGCTGCTATCCTTGGTAAACGAGCAATCAGATTCATTGAATCTTCATAAGCATAATCCCAATAATCTTTTTTATTAATTCCTTTTGCATAAGCTTTTGCAAATAAACTTTCTGTTTGCATAGCCATGATTCCAATTACAAATTGAGTCATGGGATGTGTGTCGGTTGGTAACTTTTCAATGACATCAAAAACGTGCTTTGGAACGTTGCTTCTTTTTTGCCACTCACCAGTGATAAAATTCACATCTTCTTGCGTTGGCAATTCTCCAACTAACATCAGATAAAAAATTCCTTCTGGTAATGGTTCGGTTCCTCCTGGGGCCTTAGGCAAATGCTTTCTTAATTCAGGTATTGAATATCCTCTAAAACGAATTCCTTCTTCAGCATCTAGCTTTGAAGTTTCTGTCACCATGCCAGTCATCCCCTTCATTCCTTGGTATACTTGAGCAATGGTGATTTCTCCAATTTTTAAATCGCCATGATTTTTTATAATCTCTTTAATTTCAGCAGCTAAAGGCACTGCTTTTTCACGAAACTTATCTTTTAATCTATCCATAATGTATGCTGTTAAATAGCTTTGTAAATTTATGCAGTGTATTGGTTTAAACAAATTTTATTTTCATTATTTTTTTCTGAGCTCTTACCTATTATGTATAAAGGTAAAAGGTCATTTAAAATTATTGCAGGTAAGAATATACATCAGGTAATCAATAGAATCTGAAAACAAGCTGGCTGCAAAACATCAAATTAACTATATTTACAAACGATAAAAGTAAGTAAATCAGTTGTTGTAATGAATTAGATCTCTTCTTATTAAAACTATGATAAAAAAAATTGAACACATTGGTATTGCCGTAAAGGATATTGAAGTTTCTAATGATTTATTTAAAAAACTATTTGGCAATGCGCATTATAAAACAGAATTGGTGCAAAGTGAAGGCGTAAGTACCAGTTTTTTTATGATTGGTGAAACTAAAATTGAATTGTTAGAAGCAAAAACAGAAAGCAGTGCCATTGCTAAATTTATAGAAAAAAAAGGAGAAGGTATTCACCACATTGCTTATGAAGTTGATGATATTTACGAGGAAATGAAACGCTTGGAGGGAGAAGGTTTTGAAGTACTGAATAAGTCGCCAAAATTAGGGGCTGATAATAAATTAATATTTTTTTTACATCCAAAAAGCACAAATGGTGTTTTGGTAGAATTGTGTCAAGAAATTAAAAGTCTTTAACTGAGTATGATGCACCAAGCTTCTTTAATTTTGTTGGCTTCCAATAAGGATTTGATAAATATGTGCTGATCATCTTTAGTCACGAAATTTAATTTATTTTCTTTAACGTAAATGTCAATCTCATTTTTTGTGGGTAGTATTTCAATATTTCCCAACTGACCCAAATTATTTCCTGTTAAAACATGAGAATTTCTAAATGCTGTAGGTATTGAATCTACACCAACTCCAATAGTTGTGATTGGTTTTTCAATTTCAAACAATGCCTCCCCGTGAGCCCTGCAATACCAATTACCACCCATGCGAGCTACCAAGTCTATTTTTTGTTGATCAATTAATTGATTTGCTCCTAATACAGATTCATTAATATGAATTTTTATTATTTCGCACATGACCAAATTGCAACTGCCAATTTCTTTTATTTCAAATACTTTACACTCTAATTGCACAGGGCTTTCTGCTACCCTCATTGGTTTTATTAGTTCAGAGGCAATAGGTGTAAAACCAGCTTTGATAAACTCATTGATACCTCTTTCATAAGGACTACTACTCAAACTCATTTGCTGAACCATGCCATAGTTTACAATATTTATAACGCATTCAGGCACTTCTTTTAAATTGAGATGAGTGTCTTTCGATTGACCACTTCGACCGCTTAAATTTGGAGAAAAAATAGCTATTGGTGGCTTAGCCGAAAACACATTAAAAAAACTAAATGGCGCTAAATTATGATTTCCTTTTGCGTCAATGGTGCTTGCAAAGCAAATAGGTCGAGGGCCAATGGCACCAAGTAAATATTGATGCAATTGCGGTACTGATAATTCGGAAGGAGTCAATGTTAACATGGTTGTTTTTTTAACTGTTTTGTTTAATTTTATTAATTAAGTAGGATAGTCCACCAACTATTTCTGCACATGTTACTACTGCACTAATCGTTACACCCATAATGCCGTGTAAATTTAAGCTTTGCCCCGTTAACAATAGATTATTAATTTTTGTACGGGGTGTAATAAATGATTTCATTGGTTCTTTATAATCTTTAATGACGCCATAAAGGGTGCCATCTTTAGAACCAATATAATCCCTATAAGTAATAGGGCTTGCGGTTGTATATGATTGTATCTTGGTTCTTAAATTTGGGATTCGTGTTTCTAAAACATCTAAAATTTTTTCTGCTTTTAATATTTTAAATTCTTCGTAGTCATCGCCTCTGTAAGTTATATTATTTGGAATGATACTTTTTGTATCTGCCCATTTTTCCAATTCATCAAAACGCATATAGGCCATCGCTGTAAAATTTTCAGTGAATTTTGAATTTTTTGACGAAGTAGTTCCAAACATACCAATGGTTTCGGGCCAAGTTTCTTTACTGTATTTTGGGCCAGTCCAAATATCGGGTTGCGTACAATGATAAATGTTATAATTTAAATGTGAAAAACTTTCTTGCTTCATCACCACGTTTACTAAGAAAGATGAAATGGTATTTTCTAAACCTTTAATTCTGTTTTTGTAAGCTGCTCGAAGCTGCGGTCCTTCAACTAAATCAATTGTTTTAGAAAGTTCAATTCCTGATATAAAAATACCACCTTCTATTTTTTCTCCATTGGTTAATTCTACCGATTCAATTTCACTTCCATTAAAATGAAATTTACATGCCTCAGAATAATTTAAAATCTCTCCACCTAATTTTTTAATATTTGTACTCATGATTTTAGCAATTTGAGCACTGCCATCAATACATCGGTAAGAACTTTCTATATATGAATTCACAACCAATGCGTGTACATAAAATGGTGTTTTTCCTTCAACTCCAGCATACAACATATTGCTTCCGCTAATCACTTGTTGCAATTTTGGATCACTAAAAATTTCGTTTATGGCTGCTTTTGAATCAATTTGCATAAACCACGCATCCTGAATTTCTTTTCTATCGTCCGATAAATTAAAGATGGGAAATGCCGCACAAACTTCTTTTATTTTTTCAATATAAATATTTAACGCACTTCTTTGATGAGGAAATAATGCTGTTAATTTTTCAATAAAATTATCATACCCTTGAGCATGAGGATAAATTCTTTCGTCTTGTTGAAATGAAATCAAATCATAACCATCTTCATCTAATTTTTGAAGTTTTAATTCTTTCATTAAATTAAAATATTGAAAATAACGATTTAAATTTTGTCCTTCATCTAAGCCTCCTAAATAGTGAACTCCAGTATCAAAAATTGATTTTTCTCGACTAAAAATTTGCAATGAACCTCCAATTTGTCTATTCTTTTCAAGAACGCATACGCGCTTGCCTTCTTTCGATAGAATATAAGCTGAACATAATCCACCAAAACCACTTCCAATTATAACAACATCGTATTTCATTAAAATTCTCTTGTTCAATTATAAACATATTTTACCATATTTTTAAACGCATTATTTATAATCAACGCATTTATTTATGAAAAATTTTAATACAATGTTTTATTAATTTTTGGTAAATTTAAAAGATTATAATTATACATGAAATATCCATGTTTGCCTCAAACACCAACACAAATGACTAAACTGGGTGTTCCATATAACAATAAGGAACAATATTTTATACATATGAATTATAATTTAAAGCACTTATTATATTTATTTTTTATTGTAATTTCAATTCATATCAATGCGCAATCTTACACCATCAATGGCAAAGTTTTTGATTCAGAAACCAAAGAACCTTTACCTTTTGTTCCTGTTATACTTCAAGGAACAACCATTGGCGCCACAACCGATTTTGACGGAAATTATGTGATTACCACCAGTAAATTGAGTGACAGTATCATTTGCTCTTATGTCAGTTACAAAAAATTAGCCCGTTTTATTAAGAGAGGGCAAACCCAAACTGTTAATTTTCCGCTGGTTTCAGACGCTTATAATCTTACTGAAGTGGTTATAAAACCTGGAGAAAATCCAGCTCATCGTATTATTAAAAATGTAATTGCCAATAAACCAATCAACAATAAAAAAAAATTAGATGCTTATCAATATGAGTGCTATAATAAAGTTGAATTTGATTTAAATCGAATTTCAAAAGAAATGCGCGAAAGAAAATTATTTAAGCCGATAAAATTTGTTTTTGATAATGTGGATAGTTTAAACTCAGGCGAAAAACCTTCCTTGCCCATATTTATTACAGAGTCTTTATCAGAATTATATTATCGTAGTAATCCAAATTTGAAAAAAGAAGTCATTAAAGCCAGTAAAGTTACTGGTATAGAAAACACGAGTATCACTTCTGTCATGGGAGATATGTATCAAAATGTCAATGTTTATGAGAATAATATTTTGATTTTTGGAAAAGGCTTTACAAGTCCAATTTCCGACAATGGTTTCTTTTATTACCGATATTATTTAGAAGATAGCATCATCATTGGCAATTCGAGATGCTATCACATTCGCTTTAAATCAAAGCGACCACAAGAGCTATGTTTTAGCGGAAACATCTGGATTGCTGATACAACTTGGGCGGTAAAGCGTTTAGAAATGTCTATACCCAAAGATGCCAATATTAATTTTATCAATTCTGCTAATGTTGTTCAGGAGTTCAGTAAAATTGATAGCGCATGGATGCTTAGTAAAGATAGGTTAGTGATAGATTTTTCGTTGAATGAAAAACAAGTTGGTATTTATGGAAGAAAAACTACTTCATACAAGAACTTTATTTTAGGCAACCCAAAAGAAGTTAAGTTTTATGAATTTGGTGATAAAATTATTGTAGAAGATTCAGCATCAAAAAAATCGGATTCATTTTGGGAAACGAATCGACATGATAGTTTATCAGTAAGAGAAAAAAAGATTTATCATATGATTGACACGATCAAAACATTGCCAATATACCGCACATGGGTTGATATTTTAACAATTTTTGTTTCTGGTTATAAAGTCGTTAATAATTTTGAAATTGGTCCTTATTTTAACCTTCTTAGTTATAACAGGGTTGAAGGCCCTAGAATAAGATTTGGAGGACGAACAGGTAGCAAGTTTAGCAGATGGTATGAGTTGCAAGGATATGTAGCGTATGGATTTAAAGATGAAAAGCTTAAATACAGCATTGGCTTTAAAACATTTATTTCAAAAAAACCACATCGACAATTGGTAGGATTGACTTATAAAAGCGATTATGAAATTTTAGGCCAAAGTCAAAATGGATTTTCCCAAGACAATCTTTTTGCATCATTGTTTAGACTCCGCCCCCTAACAAATTTAACCCGCGTTGATAACACAACTGCATGGTACGAAAGAGAGTGGACAGACGGTTTAACAACCAAAATATCACTTGTGGGAAGAACAATTTTACCTTTAATTGCCAATAGTTATTTATTTACGAAAAAAGATGGAAGCATTGATTCAAAAGAAAGTATTAAAAACACAGAGGTAAAATTAAACATCCGTTTTGCTTTTAGAGAAAAGTTTTTAAGTGGTGATTTTACCAGAATTAGTTTAGGAACCAAATGGCCAATCATACAATTTAATTATGCAAAGTCATTACAAAATGCATTTAAAGGAGAGTATGACTATCAGAAAATAGCTTTAAATTTGACTGATAGAGTAAGATTTAGTTCAATTTTAGGTTATACTGATTATGCATTAGAAGCAGGAAAAATATTCGGAACCTTACCTTATCCTTTAATGGAATTGCATGGTGGTAATGAAACTTATGTATACGATCCGACGGCTTACAATTTGATGAAGTTTGTTGAATTTGTCAGTGACCAGTACGCCTCAATAGGAGTGTTTCATCATTTTGAAGGCTTATTATTTAATAAAATACCATTGATAAAAAAACTAAAGTGGAGGGAAGTTGTTACTTGTAAAGCATTATGGGGAAGTACTAATGAAAAAAATAAACAAGTAATTTATTTTCCAAAAACTTTAAGCGCACTTGGTAATGACCCCTATATTGAAATAAGTGCTGGAATTGAAAATATTTTAAAAGTATTTAGATTTGATGCCATTTGGCGTACAACCTATTTACGTCCTAGAGCAATTGATAATTTTGGAGTTAAAGTTGGCTTTCAACTCACTTTTTAACATGATATTAAGATCAGAAAATTTAGTAAAAAAATATAAGAATCGAACTGTTGCAAATAATGTAAGCGTGCGAGTTCAACAAGGAGAAATTGTTGGATTATTAGGACCGAACGGAGCTGGCAAAACAACTTCGTTTTACATGATTGTAGGAATGGTTAAACCCAATTCAGGCAAAATATTTTTAGATGATCAAGATATTACCAGTGAACCCATGTACAAGCGTGCTAAACTGGGAATAGGATATTTACCGCAAGAAGCCTCTGTATTCAGAAAGCTAAGCATCGAAGATAATTTAAGAGCGGTTTTGGAAATGACCAAGCTTACCATTAAAGAGCAAGAGATGAAAGTAGAAAGTTTGCTTGATGAATTTGCATTGCACCATGTTCGCAAAAACTTAGGTGACCAACTTTCTGGTGGCGAAAGAAGAAGAACAGAAATTGCCAGAGCATTGGCTACTGACCCAAAATTTATTTTATTAGACGAGCCCTTTGCAGGCGTTGATCCTATCGCCGTTGAAGATATTCAAAGTGTGATTAGAAAACTAAAAGATAAAAACATTGGGATTTTGATTACTGATCACAATGTACACGAAACTTTAAATATTACAGATAGAACCTATTTACTATATGCAGGAGAAGTTATTAAATCTGGTTCAGCAGAAGACTTAGCAAATGATGAAATGGTAAGAAGAGTATACCTTGGCAATAATTTTGAACTCAGAAAATAATTTATGAATCACACCAATCATAAATCATTAGATGAAGTAAATGCTTCAATTAACACTTCCAATCGTTTTGGATTTAAAAAACTTTTAGCATTTATTGGGCCAGCTTATATGATCAGTGTTGGTTATATGGATCCTGGAAATTGGGCTACAGATATTGAAGGTGGAAGCAGATATGGTTACAGTTTAATTTGGGTTTTGGTGATGAGTAATCTCATTGCTTTACTTTTGCAGAGTCATTGTATTCGTTTAGGAATAGTTTCAGGTAGAGATTTAGCTCAGGCTTCAAAAGATCATTATTCAAAATTCATTAATACTTTTTTATATATTCTTGCTGAAATTGCTATTGCAGCTTGCGATTTAGCGGAGGTAGTTGGGATGGCAATTGGGATACATTTATTATTTCCAGCCATTAGTATTTTAGGAGGCGTTTGCATTACCGTGCTAGATAGTTTTGTTTTACTTTTTTTATTAAACACTGGTATCAGAAAATTGGAAGCCTTCATTATTTCATTGGTAGCCATCATTGGTGTTTCTTTTTTTATACAATTACTCATTGCAAAACCCGATTTAATTGAAATTTCTAAAGGTCTTATTCCAGGATTTACGAATCAAAACGCACTGTATATAGCTATTGGAATAATTGGTGCAACGGTTATGCCTCATAATTTATATTTACATTCATCTTTGGTTCAAACCAGAAAATTTGAACGCACGCACACAGAAATAAAAAAAGCAATTAAATTTAATTTAATAGATAGTGCAGTTGCACTCAATTTAGCCCTATTTGTAAATGCAGCCATTTTGATTATTGCAGCAACTACTTTTTTTAATACTGGAGTTGAGGTTACTGATATACAAGACGCTCATAAAATGATGGCGCCGATTTTAGGCAGTACGTTGGCACCATTATTATTTGCGATTGCATTAATTGCTGCAGGCCAAAGTTCAACAATTACAGGGACTTTGGCAGGTCAAGTAATCATGGAAGGATATTTAAATTTACGCTTACAACCTTGGATTAGAAGATTAGCAACTCGCTTGATTGCAATTGTTCCTGCATTCTTAGTTATTTTTTATTTTGGAGAGGATAAAACAGGTGATTTACTTGTTTTAAGCCAAGTTATTTTGAGTTTACAATTGGGTTTTGCCATCATTCCTCTCATACACTTTGTGAGTAGTAGAAAAAAAATGGGGGAATTTGTTATTCCTTTTTGGCAAAAAATAGCATCGTGGATTTCAGTTTCAGTTATTGTGTTTTTAAATTGCCAAATGCTTTTTCAAAAAGTAAAAGAATGGATATATACTTCCGAACACTATATTTTAATTGCATTGATAGTTGTTCCTTTTATGATTTTTTGTTTAACAATTTTATTGTACATCATTTTTGAACCGCTTTTGAAAAGAAAAAAAATCGAAATCAGAAAAAAATTTCATGGACCCATACAAAAAATTAATTTTGACACCCCAAAACCATATTCTACAATTTCAATAGCTGTAGATTTTTCCAGTTCTGATTCCAAAGCCATTAATAAAGCGCTCCAATTGGGAGGTAAAAACTCCACTTATATTCTTATACATGTACTAGAAAGCGCAACAGCAGTCATGTATGGAGAAGATACAAATGATATTGAACGCGACGAAGACACACAAAATTTGATAACATATAAAAATCAAATTGTTGAGCAGGGATTTTCTTGCGAGTATAAGTTGGGCTTTGGAATGCCTAAATACGTTATCCCGAAACTCATTGAAAATTCTGATTTATTGGTTATGGGGACTCATGGTCATACAACGATTAAAGACATTTTGTTTGGCACAACGGTTGAAAGCGTGCGGCACAAAATATCTATTCCGCTGGTATTGGTTTAATTGAAAATTTTTAATTGAGCTTACAATTAATCCTTGCTCTTCATGAATTTCACTATTGTATAAATACCCAAAGCAAAAATCGAAACTATAAATAAAATGATGAAGTAATCGCTTATTGCAAGATCGGATTTCATTAAGCCGCCAATAATTTATTTTTTACAGCAAACATAACGATGCCAGCAGTATTAGGGATATTAAGCTTAGCCATAATGTTTTTACGATGGGTATTGACGGTATGCGTGCTCAATTCTAATTTATCCGCAATCAGTTTATTTGATAAACCCTGCGCGATTAAACGAACAATGTCCAACTCTCTATCAGTAATACCAATTCCAGAACAAGATATTTTTTCAGCTGGCGTGATTTGTTCTACTTCTTTTTGACTAAGATAATGCACAACTTTTCCACACAAAAAACGTTCGCCATTGAAGGTTGAATGTAAAGCTTCAATAATTTCATCTTTATCACATTCTTTCAAAAGATAACTTCTAACGCCTGCATTTAAAACTGCTTGCATTTGAATTCTTGATAAATAATCAGTAATGGCTAATATTTGTAATTTTTTAAAAGTCTTAACCAAAATGGAAATTTGTTTAACAGAAAATCCCAGTGATTGAAAATCTAATACCAGTATTTTCGGTTTATTTTTTTTTATTGACGCTACTAAAAAATCAAAATTATCGTCGTCGGTAAATTGAACGTCAAAATTTTCAGATTCGCTTAATAAGGTAAACAAACCCAAACGACTTAAATAATTTTTATCAGCTATTAAAACAGAAACCATTTAAAATGTCTTATTTAGATTAATTTTAAACAAAGATACGTTTCCAAATCGAAATTCAAAATAATCATCAAAAAAATAATAACATAACTAACTTAGTAAACTCAATACCATCTTAAATATTTATGACTCCATTTTTAAAATTAGTTGCCAACTATATCCATGAACATCATCAAACAAAAACAGAGTCACTTTGCGTGGTCCTTCCAAATAAACGTGGTGCTATTTATTTAAAACAGCATTTAGCTTCAGTTTTTAAAAAAACAATTTGGCTTCCAACCATTTTGAGTGCCGAAGAACTTATTTCTCATTTATCAGGCATGCAATTAGCCGATCAAGTAGATTTAATGTGTGATTTATACGTGGCTTACTGTACCGTTTTAAAAGACAAAGCCGAACCTTTTGAAACATTTGCCAAATGGGGAAATTTGATGCTTCAAGATTTTAATGAAGCGGATCGTTATTTAATTGACACCAAAGCCTTATATCAAAATTTAAGAGAAATAAAGGAGATAGAGAACTGGAGTTTAAGCGCTAAGGAGTTAACTCAAACACAAAGAGATTATGTTGATTTTATGCAACAAATGGGATTTATTTATGATGAATTTACAAAACTTTTATTAATAAAAAACCACGCCTACCAAGGCTTCATGTATCGTAAAGCAAATGAAAGTTTTAATGCAAATGATTCTATCCCTCAATACTCGCACATCATTATAGCTGGCTTTAACGCCTTAAATAAGGTAGAAACCATTATTTTTTCGGAATTAGTAAAACAAAAAAAAGCCACTATTTTATGGGACATTGATGCTTATTATTTTGAAAATAAGGAATATGAAGCAGGTTTGTTTTTAAGAAAAAACTTTGAAAACAAATGGCTACAATCCAAAAACTTTTTTGGTAATAATTTTAAAGATATTGATAAAACAATTGATATTATTGGTGTACCTCAAAAAATAGGCCAAGCGCAAGCAGTGGCTTATCAATTAAGTAAATGGATAGCAGAAGGTAAATCCCTCAATGAAATGGCTGTTGTGTTGGCAGATGAAAGTTTATTGTTTGCCATTATCAATCAGTTACCAAAAGAAATTGAAAGCGTTAATATTACCATGGAATATCCTTTAAGATTTACGCCAGTATTTGATTTAGTTGACAATTTAATATTGATTCACCACAGCGCTTTAAAAAATAATAGTAAAGCTTTTTATTACCTTGATGTTTTTAAGGTTTTACAAAACGTTCTATTTATAAAATACTACAACAGCTTTGAGCCTTCAAAAAAACTGCAAGATATTATCCAGAAAATGATTGATAAAAATTATGTTTGGTTAACGATTGATCTCATAGAAGGTTTATTTGAAGCAGATTTCAAATTCATCAAAGCATTATTTTTAAATTGGAAATCATCAAGTGAGGCATTAGAGGCTATTTCTAGTGTACTTTCAGTTTTTAACGAAACAGAATTTAAACAATTAAAATTATCTTCTATTGACAAAGAATACATACATTTGTTTACCAAACATTTTAACAGGCTAAGTAGTTTAGTAAATAAACATCCTTTTTTGAACTCCTTCATTACACTAAAAAGTTTCTTTAAACAAATTATTGGTTCGGCAACGGTTCCTTTTATTGGCGAGCCATTACAAGGCCTACAAATAATGGGAGTTTTAGAAACCCGTACATTAGATTTTGAAAATATTATTTTACTAGGCGTGAACGAAGGAGTTTTGCCTTCCGGAAAATCAGTCAATTCTTTTATTCCAAATGATTTAAAACGTTATCACGATATGCCTTTGTACCTTGATAAAGATGCCATATATGCTTATCATTTTTATCGAATTTTACAAAAAGCATCTTCGGTATTAATCACTTATAATACCGAACAAAGCATTTTAGGCTCTGGAGAAAAAAGTAGGTTTATCACACAACTTAAATTTGAAATAGAAAAATACCATACAAATCACACCATTACTGAAAAAATGTTGAGTGGCGGTAAACTGACCGCAAGCACTGCAAATAATATTTCTATTTCTAAAACAACTGCTAGCCTCGATTTAATATTAAAAAAATTAACAACAAATGATGCTTACAATGGCATAAGTCCTTCTGCCTTGATAACTTTTAAAGATTGTTCACTTCGTTTCTTTTATAGATATGGTGCTGGAATTAAAGAAACAAAAGAAGTAGAAGAAAATGCAGAAGCGAACACGCAGGGCTCCATATTACATGAAAGCCTAGAATTATTATATCAACCTTTTATTGGCAGGGTTTTAAAAAGCGAAGACATTGAAGCATGTAAACTAAAGAGTGAAGAAATTGTTCATGCTGTTTTTCAAAATTACTTTAGTCAAAAAGAAAGCAGTTTCGGTAAAAATTTTTTACAAAAAAAAGTAGTTAACGAATACATTAAAAAATTACTCCATAACGATTTATCTCTTATTAAGGATTATAAAAAAACAAATAATCTATTAACCATCATAAATTTAGAAATCACACTTCAAGCAAGTATAATCTTAATGATAAATGGAAAAGATATTCCTATTTACATTAAAGGATCAGCTGATAGAATAGATAAATTAGGCCATACAATCCGAGTGATTGATTACAAATCTTCAATAAAATCAACTGACAAATTTATTTTTACAGAATTTGAAAAATTATTTACTGATAGTAATTATAACAAAATGCTGCAGCTGTTTATTTATGCCTGGTTGGTTGTAAAAAACAACATGGCTAAACCTGAAGAATTATTGCCTTGCATCATTCCTTTTAAAAAATTTGAAAATAAGCCGCGCTTTATTTTAGAAAACTCAAAAGATAAGTCTCCCTTAAAATTTACAAAAGAGTTATTAGAAGAATTTGAAATTTATTTAATTGCAGAAATAAAAACAATTCTTAATCCTGAATTTAATTTTACTCAAACCGAAGACCTTGAAAAATGCGAATATTGTGCATATGCTGGCATTTGTAATATTAATTAGCGTCTAAAAAACTCATTTAAAAAATTAATGCTTATTGATTTTCCTAAAAATGAAAAACAAGCGAATTATATAACTTATTTTAGATAAAGTGCAACAACCACAATAATTTTCTTTCTCACATTTGTGTCGTTGTAAAAATTCATTTGCAACTTAACTTAAATAATATGACAACGATCACTCAAACAAAAGACATTGTAGCAATTGCTACAGAAAGTGCTAAAACATTAACTGCAGCCGTAAAAGCAGCATCGTTAGTTGATACACTTAAAAGTAAAGGGCCATTTACTGTTTTTGCTCCAACTGATGCAGCTTTCTCTTCTATTCAAAAAGAAGTAGATAGTTTATTGAAACCGGAAAATAAAACGAAACTATCTAAAGTATTAACTTACCATGTGGTAAATGGTAAACTAAAAGCAGCAGACTTAAAAGACGGTCAGGAATTAACTACTGTAGAAGGCGAAAAATTAAAAGTTGCTATTAAAGATAAAAAAGTAACTGTTGGTGGTGCAAATATTACAGGAACAGATATTGATGCTTCAAATGGAATCATTCATATCATTGATAAAGTATTAATTCCTAAAATTTAATTTAAAATACCTAAAGTAAAAAGCCTTGCTATAAAACAAGGCTTTTTATTTTTCTTTCTAAAACCTCCTGAAATAAGTTGCCAAACAAGCAACTTAAAACGTGGAAGCAAATCAATTGCATACATTAGTATCGATAAGAATCTCCTTTAAAAGGACCTTCAACCTTAACGCCGATATAATCGGCCTGTTCATTATTTAAAGTATCCAATTCAACACCAATTTTTTCTAAATGTAATCTTGCTACTTTTTCATCTAAAATTTTAGGTAGAACGTATACTTTCTTCTCATAAGCAGCATTGTTCGTCCATAATTCAAGTTGAGCCAATGTTTGGTTTGTAAAGGAATTACTCATTACAAAACTTGGATGACCAGTTGCGCAGCCTAAGTTTACTAAACGACCTTCCGCTAAAACAATAATATTTTTACCATTGATGGTGTATTGATCTACTTGCGGCTTAATGGTATCTTTAGTTTTACCATAATTTTTATTTAACCAAGCCATATCAATTTCTGTATCAAAATGACCAATGTTACAAACAATGGCACCATGTTTCAATGATTCGAAATGACGACCCACAATGATATCTTTGTTACCAGTTGTGGTTACTAAAATGTCAGCAATTTTAGCTGCGTTATCCATTTTCAAAACTTGGTAACCATCCATTGCAGCTTGTAATGCGCAAATCGGGTCAATCTCTGTAACAATAACACGAACGCCTTGTGATGATAAGGATTGTGCAGAACCTTTTCCAACATCTCCATATCCAGCTACAACAGCAATTTTTCCTGCCATCATCACATCAGTTGCACGACGAATTGCATCTACTAAAGATTCACGACAACCATATTTATTATCAAATTTAGATTTAGTAACTGAATCATTAACATTGATGGCTGGTAATAATAGAGTACCGTTTTTCATCCGCTCATATAAACGATGAACACCAGTTGTTGTTTCTTCTGATAGACCTTTAATGCCTTTTGCTAATTCTGGATAAACGTCAAATACTAAATTTGTTAAATCACCACCATCATCCAAAATCAAATTTAAAGGTTGGCGGCTTTCTCCAAACCATAACGTTTGTTCAATGCACCAGTCAAATTCTTCTGCAGTCATCCCTTTCCAAGCATATACTTGAATACCTGCAGCTGCAATAGCCGCTGCAGCATGATCTTGGGTGGAAAAAATATTACATGAACTCCAAGTCACTTCAGCACCTAAAGCGGTTAATGTTTCTATTAAAACCGCAGTTTGTATAGTCATGTGCAAACAACCTGCAATGCGTGCACCTTTTAAAGGTTTGGAGGCGCCATATTCTTTACGAAGAGCCATTAATCCAGGCATTTCTTCTTCAGCCAATTTAATTTCTTTTCGTCCCCATTCTGCTAATGAGATATCTTTTACTTTGTACGCTAAGTACTTCCCTGTTGCTACTTCTGCCATTTAATTTATTATTTTAAGTTATTAATTATTTTACTTCTTTCAAAGATAAGTATAAGTTTGTAACACTCAAATTTTTAAATTGTTTAACTCATACTTTTGATCACTGTTTTCAATATACAAAGAGGCCTCGTAATTGGAATACTTCAATTAAACAAATTTGCTCAATTAAATAATCTTATCGCAAAACGTGATATTGAAAATAAGGGAAAACAATTTTTGATCAATCATTTATTCAAAAAAGAAATCAGCATCTTATACGATGCCAATGGGAAGCCTTATTTAAAAGATGATTCACGAAAAATTTCAATCTCTCATTCGTATGATAAAATTGCAATTATCATCAATGACTTTGAAGATACTGGCATTGATATCGAACTAATTAGAGATAAAGTTTTAAAAATCAAACGAAAATTTTTATCAATAAAAGAGTTAGAAAATGCTGGGGAAGATGTTGAAAAATTATTAATATATTGGGGTGCGAAAGAAAGTTTATATAAAATTTACGGATTAAAAGAATTGGATTTTATTAAAAATATAAAGATTAAACCATTTATAAAATATCAAGCTGGAACAATAGAGGGAATACTAACCAATTCTAATTTCAACAAATCTTTTGAGTTGAATTATTTAAAAATTGAAAACTACATCATGGTGTATGTTTTGAGAAAAATTTAAAGATGCTACCTAAAACAACTCATACAAAACTGATTGTATTAATTGATCCTGACAAATACAATCCTGTGCTGGTTGATATTGCTAATTCGTGCAACTTGCATTGCATTTTTGTTGGTGGTAGTAAAATTAAAATTGGATTTTTTGAAAAAACCATTCTTTCAATAAAAGCAAAAACCAAGATTCCAATTATTATTTTTCCTGGAGATGAATCTCAAATATCTAAATATGCAGATGGCATATTAATTTTATCATTGTTATCTGGAAGAAATCCAGATTATTTAATTGGTAAACATGTTTCTGCGGCTAATCAAATTAAAAAATCAAAATTAGTTACAATACCAACTGGTTATATTTTATTAGAAGGGAACAAGGCCTCAAGCACTCAAAAAATAACCAAAACAAAGCCTATAAAGAGCAACCAAGAAATTATTAAAACTGCTATAGCTGGAGAATTATTAGGAAAAAAAATTATTTATCTTGAAGCTGGTAGTGGTGCGAAAACAACCATTAAAAATTCAGTAATCAAAAGTGTTAAAAATCAAATTAATATTCCTTTGATTGTTGGAGGAGGCCTTAATTCCTTACAAAAAATTAAAACGATTTTAAAATCTAACCCAGATTATATCGTCGTTGGTAACGCTTTAGAATCAAACCCTTCTTTCTTGATAGAAATAAATCAATTAATTAAAAAATAAGAAATTAATTTATGAAACTAGTTGTGATAACGCCATCAAAAATACAAGACAACGAAATATCTACTGTCATCAATATGTTTGAAGCTGGCTTAGAAACACTACACATTCGAAAAAATGGTTTCTCAACTAAAGAACTAGAAGATTATATCAAGCATATTCCTGTTCATTTTCATAACCGTTTGGTAATTCATTCGCACCATAAATTGGCACTAAAATATAATTTAAAGGGTTTTCATTTTACTGAAACTCATTTAAAAAGGGGATTCAAATTGTGGTGGAACACAAAATGGATTTATATTAGAAAACCAAACTTAGTTCGAACTATTTCTTTTAAACGCTTGAGTCAACTTTATGAGCTAGAAGTTGTAAATACAGATTATTGTTTTTTGGGCAAAATGTTTCATAATGTATCTGGTCAATTGTATTCAGGTTTTTACAAAGAAACCATTGAAGCAGCAAATGCAAAATCTGGAAAAAAAATTATTGCCAGAGGTGGCATTAGCCTTAAAAATATTGAAATGGCTTATCAGTTTGGCTTTTTCGGAATTGCTTTATATGGATACCTCTGGAAAAGTTCCAATCCTTTTAATAAGTACATTGAATTTATTAACTTTTGTAAAGAAAAAAATATTCCACTTGAATAATGACGTTTTTAGATTTGTTAGCCTTATTTTTCGGTGTCCTTGGTGTTTTATTAACCATTAAAGAAGCCCTTTTGGGTTGGATAGCTGGTATCGTTTCTGTTTGCATTCAAGCATATGTGTTTTTCAAAGTTAGATTATATGGAGATTTTTCCTTACAAATATTTTACTTTATAGCTGGTGTTTATGGTTGGTCATATTGGAATAAAAAAAACAAAAAAGAGTTCGAAATTACCAACATATCAAAAAAGAACTGTTTTTTTATTGCAATAGGAAATATAGTCTTGTGTTTGATGTTGTATCCTATTTTAAATCATTTTAAAACTGACAAAATTATTTTTGAATGTATTTTAACTTCTTCAAGCTTGATTTGCACATACATGATGACGAAAAAATGGATAGAAAATTGGTTGTTTTGGATATTGATAGATTTAGGATATGCTTATTTATACATTATAAAAGAATTAACTGCTTTCGCCATACTTTATTTATTTTTTAGTATATTAGCATTAAATGGTTACTATAGATGGGAAAAAAAATTAAAAAGATTGTCTTATTAGGTGCCGAAAGTACTGGAAAATCAAAATTGTGTGAGCTATTAGCGGACCATTATAATACCGTTTTTGTTCCTGAATTTGCCAGAATTTATTTTAACGAACATGACATCAATCATTATACATTAGCAGATTTAGAAATTATTGCTAAAAATCAATTACTGCTTGAAAAAGAATACTTAAAAAAAGCTTCCCAATTTTTATTTTGTGATACTTCTCTCATAACTATTAAAATATGGGCAACTCATATGTTTAATCAAGTTCCTGATTTTGTAACAAAAAATATTCATGCTCAAGATTTCGACCTTTATCTCATCACTAACAATGATGTAAAATGGATTCAAGACGATCAAAGGAGAAACGAAGATTTACGTGAACATTTATTTAAGTGGAATAAACACGAGTTACAAAAATTAAATGTAGATTATAAAATCATTACTGGAGTTGATGATGGCAGGTTTAAAAATGCCGTTCAATTAATTGATGCATTTAATAAAGTTTAAGAAATATTTTTTATTAAAACATTAAAAAAATCATCTGGTTTTTCTGCATGTACCCAGTGCCCGCTATCCAAAATAGTTTCAATTTTACAGTTTAGAAATCTTGTTTTAATATCTACAATATCATTCTCATTGATGTAGTTAGAAAGTTGACCTCTTATAAAAAAAAACGGTTTGTTTGTTATAAAAAAAGGTAATTCAACGCCAATTGAATCAATGTTTTTGGAAATCACTTTTATATTAAATCGCCAATCCATTTGCTTAGTTTCATCTTCTCTCCAATAAATGTTTTTTAATAAAAATTGTTTAGTTCCAAAATCAGAAATAAAATTACCCAAAATAGCTTCCGCTTCCTTTCTAGTATTAATCTTTGAAAAATCAACTGCATTTAATGCCAATAAAACATTTTGATGATGAGGCAAATAACTTCTTGGAGCAATATCAACGATGATGTTTGCTTTTGAAATGCTTGGATGTAAATATTCAAAAAATAAAACTGTTTTTCCACCCATGCTATGACCTAAAAGAATAGGAAATGTTAGCTCATGCTCATCAATAAATTCTTTTAAATCATTTGCCATCACTTCATAATTCCAATTATCATTATGTGGAGATAATCCATGATTCCTTTGATCGATGGTAAAAACCCTAAATCCATTTTCACCAAAGCGTTTGGCTAATGTAAACCAATTATCGCTTTGTCCAAATAAACCATGTAAAATGATGAGTGGTTGACCTTGCCCAAATTTTCTGTATGCTAATTTCATTAATTGAATATAATATTAATTGTTTTAAAGATAATTGATAAAAAACAGCTTTAACCAAATTCTAAGTAGTGTCAGCAAGAAAACTACTGTTTTTTGAAAAGAGTGATTTATTTTTTGATAAGAATGCGTTGCGAATTGAAATTTCAATGCTGTTTTTTTGGATTTATGAGAAGCATTAAGATTTTTTGCGCTCAACAGCTGGATATTTTAATTATAAGGCGCACGTTCCCCTTATAACCAATTTTTTTTTAAACTAAGCCGCTTGCTTGTACCGATTTTCTTTTCCTTTTTTTGCAAGAGCCTTCTTTTCCTTCTCGTTTTGCTGCCTGATAATTTCTTTGCCAACAAGATGAAGGTTATATGATAATACGGATAAAGCAACATAACGCTCAAAATGTTCCTTGCCTTTATCCATGCAACGATTTAAACCATGATGTTCTAAAGCATTGATATTACTTTCTACAGCAGAGTGTTTGTTTCTTAATTTGATAAATGTTTCAGTATGTTCTCTGGCGTATTCTTTTTTATTACATTTCCCTTTTTTTGGCATTACTACGTTTTTTATTCCAACTCCTACACAACAATTAAAGTTTGTTGCACTCCAAAAGCCTTTATCCATGCTGATGCTATCAATTGTTTGATTTGGATACGCTGTTTTTAATCGTACTAATAATGGCTCTACTTGCTGGGTATCTCTTTCTTTGAACATGATTTTATAATCCATTATCAAATGGTGTTGATTGGTGGTAATCATCATTAAATTACCAAGTTCGGGATTACGCTTGCCTTTGCTAATCCACTCGGTATGCTCCTCAAATATGGAATACACCTTTTCTTCAGCAGGAATCGTTTCTCCTTTTAATAATCTTCTGTCTATTTGATTGATGAATAAGCTCACATAATCGCTGTACTTTTTAAGATCTTCATCATGGCATACAACGATAGCCAATCTTAATTTGACTTCTATTTCTTTGGCTGTAGAAAGGTATTGTTTTACCATCTCTTTTTTATGTTCTTCCTTTTTTCCTTTAAATACTGCCCATGAGGTGCTTCTTAATAAGGTTTTAAAATTTTGGATAGTCGATTTTGCTTTTCTCCAACCATCCCCACTAATTTCTTGTTGTACTATTAATTTAATAATGCGTCTCAATGCAACGCGTACACTATCGTTAAGCAAATTAAGGTCGGTAGGAAAGTGCACATTCGTTTCAACCACAAAGCTATCAG
>JBKDJY010000019.1:0-17674 GCA_046345275.1 Bacteroidota bacterium | reverse complement strand
TTTATGGGGAATCTTTATTTCGTGCTTTTACACTTTATAAGTGATTTATTTCACTCATAATCATGGTTTTATGAAATATTTGAATTATTTTTGGGGAAACTCCAGTTAACATAACAATTGTTACTTAGCAGTAACCACTTTATTCTAGAAATAATAATAAATAGTTACTTTATATAACTTTTAAAAGTAACTTTGTGTAACAAATATAAACTAAAAAATTAATTATGGAAAAGAAAATTGTATTTATTACAGGAACCAATAGCGGATTTGGTTATTTAACCGCTAAAACATGTGCAGAAAAGGGTTATACTGTTTATGCAAGTATGCGAGACACAAAAGGTAGAAATGCAGAAAGGGCTAAAGAACTTTCAGCAGTTTCAAACATCACTATTTTGGATTTAGATGTAACCAATGCTGATAGTGTAAGCAAAACAATAAACAGTATTATTGAAAAAGAAGGACGTATTGATGTTGTTGTAAATAATGCGGGGTACTTTGGAGGTGGCTTAGCTGAAGCATATACTGAAACAGATTTGGAAAAAATGTTTGATGTAAATGTTAAAGGTACATGGAGAGTAATAAAATCCAGCTTGCCACAAATGAGAAAACAAGGAGAAGGACTTATTATTAATACATCAAGTGGTTTAGGCCGTTTTTCTGCTCCTTTTATGACCATCTATAACAGCACGAAATTTGCTGTTGAAGGCTTAACCGAAGGGCTTCACTATGAAGTAAGACCGCTGGGTGTTGATGTTGTTTTAATTCAACCTGGAGCTTTCCCAACTGAGATTTTCGGAAAATCAACTTATGGTTCAGATCATGGAATTGCTGCTGGATACGGAGATCTTGCAAAAGTGCCTGAGCAAATTGGTGCAGGAATGGGACAAATGTTTGAAGCAATGAAACCAAATCCTCAAATGATACCTGATGCAATAATTAAATTAATTGAAACACCAAAAGGAAAACGTCCTTTGAGAACCGTAGTTGACGGTATGACTGGCGCTATAGTTGAAAAAGCAAATAATGAAGTAAAACAAGGTTATGTGGACTTTCTAACTGCCTTTGGCATGAAAGAAATGGTTAATTAATTTAAGGGTTTAATTTCAAAAAATGAAAAGGTCTGTTCTTTAAAGTTCAGACCTTTTTTATATTCTCCAAAACAAGGTATTGCTAACTGCTAAGTCTTCGTCTCTTGCAGAGGGCGCAAAATGAAGCCTTTGTTGCAGATACCCATTTATTTATAACTTAGTCCAAAAAGGTTCATTTTATAAAATTTCAACAATATGAACTGCTATTTGGGTTAATAAAATTCCTTCAACAGATTAACAATGGTTCTTAACTCTTTTTCATTGATGTTTTGATTTGGATAAATCTTATAAATTTTGATTTGCTTTCTACCTTCACTTTCTAGGTTTTTGTGATTTATTTCATATCCTTTTATAAAACCAATATAGGGAATCTTATTTTTTCTATTGACGCTGAGGTAACAAAACCACTTATTGTTATAATAATAAAAAGGCGTTTTAAATTTCCAATGTTCGGTTAAGCCCATTTCGTGGATAAAAAAATGGCGCAAATACAATAATGCTGATTGAGTGGGTTCTGGGAGTGCTAAAAAGTAAGTATCAAGGAAGCTTTGCAAAATTAAAAATCTCGATAAAAGTTATTGATGCTAGTTTTTAAACCAAAATAAAAATATGGTGATTGGAGTTCTCTTTTATAATCATCCTTCATGCTTCTTTGTATATAACCTAATTCCGCCCTTAAATTTAGTTGAGGAATGATATAATAAGTAAATCGAATATCACTTTGTAAAAGTTTAATTTTATTTCCTTGTGTTGTTTTATTGCCATATTCGAATGGACGAGACACGTAACTAAAAAAAACATTTTGTCCTAAATTAACCCCCATTGTATCCATTCCGATAATTGCTGATAATCCTTGCAAACTCAACATCCAGCGGTTTGCACGGTAACTTACAAAACCTAAGTATTCTTTAAAATTTGCACCAAATGGATGGGCCAATGGTTGGTTATAATGTGCGTAATTTTGTTGCACGCTGCCATGACTATAGGTATAAGGTCTTACCTCGTTATATTCCGCTTGAATTGTTAATCCCATTATTCCGAAAGCATTAATGTATTTTGACCCAAATTGCCAACCTTGTTTATTTGCCCACCATCCCTTTCTAGCTCTAATTTCTTTTAAATAGAATTCATCTGCCACAAATTGTGCATATAACTTTAAACGATTAAATAACTTACCTGATATATTAAACCCCAGCATTGAGTTGTCAGATGAACCAACAGAATATTCTTGCGGACGATACAAAATAATTGGATTTAAATAATTCATTTCAAAGCTCCTCACTCTATTTGTATCGGTGCCTTGCCAAACTACATTTTCAAAAAATGAAATACTTAATGCTTTAAGAGGATTGAAACTTAAATAATGAAATGCGCCAAATTTATTTTGTAATGAACTTTTCAGGCCGTTATAGCGCGAAAAATCCGTCATCCAACTATACCATACATTGTATTGTATTTTCCAAATGTTTGCGTTAATTCCAAAATATGGATGATTGTTAGAAAGATCAGATAATAACAATGATCGGTAACCATCTCCGATAAAATGTTTGTCTTTACCCAGTTGAAAATTAAAAAAAGAATTTGCACTGTAGGAAATATATCCAGAAACATTTGAAAAATTGTAACTTCCATCTATATTTTTATACGCCCTCCCTAAACCCGAAATCACGCCTGATGATTTAATGCTTGTATCGTTAAACCCAGGAAAAGAAACCCTTCCTCCGATTGCAGTTAAACAAAATGTTAAATCATTGTTGATATTTAATTTAACATGAGCGCCACCATAGGTTTCTGAAACAACTTTATTCTTTAAATAATCATCCCCTATTTGAAAATGAATTAATGGGATAGCTTGAAAATTAACTTGATTGTTTCTATTTGGACCTTCATGAAAGGTTTTGCTTAAAAATTTATTTTTAATTGGGTAGTGGTAATTTTTAATGAGCGTGTCAGAAAATTGACTTAATGTTGAGGATAAATAAGGTTTGAATGATGAATGAAACTCGGTGTTTGAATTTTTGATGTTCCAATAATCTAATGTTTGTTGAACATCTTCATTTATAAAAATATTTTGTGCCTGAGGTTCATCTTGAGCAAGCATCGTTTTATGAACGAAAAAAAGAATTACAAATAAAAAGAATATCTGTTTAAATCGAAACATAAACCTTATTCAATTTGCTTTTTTAAATGCCTTTTATAATTAAATTGTACAAAAGCAATAAATAACAAACTAAAGCCTATAATTGCAAATAAGGATATACTTGGGTTTAAATAGTAACTCAATAATGATAGACTAATGGTTAATATGCTATAGATATAAATAATAATTACTGTTTTTAAATGCGAACATCTACTATCCAATAATCTGTGATGTAAATGATTTCTGTCAGCATTAAAGGGCGATTGTCCTTTTACGGCTCTAATGATAAATATGCGCAAGGTGTCGGTTAAAGGATAAGATAAAGCAGCAATGACAATAATCGGATTTGAAATTCGTACCCAAAAATCATCTAATTTATTTAAAGGATATTCAATGAGTTTGATGCTTAGCACACAAATAAACATTCCTATAACAAGTGACCCACTGTCCCCCATAAATATTTTAGCTGGTGAAAAATTAAAAATTAAAAACCCTAAGAGGGCGCCAGATAATGAAAAAGATAACGATGCCAAAGCATAATCATTGGTAAAAATAAACCAAACGCCAAAAACAGTAGAGGCAATAAATCCAACACCAGCCGCTAGGCCATCAACACCGTCAATTAAATTCATGGCATTTACCACCACTATGTAAGTAAATAAAGATAAAAAAACACTTCCCCAATTTGGGATTTCGTCTATGCCAAAAATACCATGAAGCCCTGTAATTCTAATATCGCCCATTAATACTAAAATCAAACCAACTAATATATTAGCAAACAGTTTTTTTACTGGTGCGGTACCAATAATATCATCTTTTACACCTACAAAAAATAAAATTAAACTCGTAGCCACAATTATTTTAAACTCTTTTACTGATTCGTAAATTTTAGCATAATCCAAATCATCAATGTTATACCAAAGAGAAAAAGAAAATAAAGTTGCTGCATAAATAATAATGCCTCCAATGGTTGGTACTGCTCTCTTATGTATTTTTCTTTGTTCAGACGGCCGATCAATCAAACGTTTTAATACGGCCACTTTAATCAAAGCGGGTGTTGAGTATAGAACTACAGCAAATGAAGTTAAAAAAACTAAAATTAATAATGTCATTTCTAAAAATCGTAATACGTGTTGTAAAAATTGGATTTAATACTTAAAGAATAAAATGTTGTTAAATTATTTGATGCTTTGTTATCTGCAAAAATTTGTTTTCTAAAATTGTAGGATAAAGATACATTAAAATTATATGCTATGTTGATTGTATAACCTAACGAAAATTTAGAAATTGAATTATTATAAAATTTTTGATTGTTTAATGTAAGCCATTGCCAATTCCATTTGGAATTAATAAAAAATCTCTTGTATTTATAGTCTAAAAGGCTAATTATTTCTTTTCCGTAACCTGGTGTATAGGCAAGGCCTTGATTGTAATGTGAAAAGCCTTGATTGGAATTTATTCCTTTTGGATTAGTATAAGAGCCCTCTGAAACATCATTATATTCAAGTTGAAGAAATAAATTTTTAATAGAAAAAGCATCAAAATATTTTAATCCAATTTGGTAGCCAATGGCATTTCCTAACTTTTTTGTATTGCTTAAATCATCCGCCATAAATTGTGCATACGCAGATAAATGATTGTTGATTTTAAAGTTCAGTTCGCTTCCAATCAATATATTGTTTTTATTATTTAAACCATAAAATCCAAGATTTGAAAAAATAATCGGATTAAAATATTGCCATTCTAAATGTTGACGATTCATGCTGTCAGCTGCATTCCAAATTAAACTTTGAAAAAATCCTATATTCAATCTCTTCGTTAAATTGATGCTAATGTGTTGAACGGACATTGCTTTCTTTTGAAATAAAGCTTCAATATTAGGAGGAGTTTTTGCTCCTCCAGTTTCTAAATTCATGAGCACAGCATAGATGTTTGAATATTGTATTTTACCTTTCAGCCAAAGAGATGTAATACGTATATAAGGATAATTAAATGCATTATCACTTAGAAATAATGACCGATAGCCGCTACCAATTTTTTGTTTACCATGGCCAATTTGAAGATTTAATTTTTTAGAAGGCTGATACGAAATAAACCCAGAAGAAAAGGCGTAATCATAACCAGTTTGTTTAAATGATTTGTACCTTCCTTGCCCAGGAACTATTTTTGTTTGATTGCTTAAATTCGAAATATAGAGAGGAAAAAAACTTTGATTTTCTGCTAACAAAGTTTCAAAATAAAAATCTTTTCCAATTGTTCCGCTGGCTATAAATCCGCGCGTGTTCGTCGAAGTACTCACAAAATTGGTGGTGTCGCTGTATGATCTTCCTAATTCTATGTTTAATAATGGATCAATCTTGAATTCATATTTTTTTGTTTTTGACTTAACATGAATTAAATGATCAAAAAAAACTTTATCTAATAAAATATCATCCGTGATGTATTTAAATATTTTAAAAGAATCAGCAACAAATAAATAATTTTGATTGAAAAAAGGAATATAGGGCTGTACGCTTAAATGTGTTTGTTCGGAATCTATTTTTGATAGGCGCTTTTGAGTAGCGGTATTAAAAAAATATTCATTAGGAAGATTATAAAACTGCGCCTTTGTATGACTGAAAATTATAAAAAGAAGAAAACAAATGAAGTGGCTTTTAAATCTATATTCAGCGTTTTTTATGGCCACAATTTATTGATGCTAATTAATTACCAAACTTTAATGCCTTCTTTTTTCTTAAAATCTTCATAAACTTGTGTGATTCCTTCTTCTAAGTTTATTTTATGCTTCCATCCTAAAGAATGAAGATAGGATACATCCATTAATTTACGAGGCGTGCCATCAGGTTTTGATAAGTCATGTTTTATTTCTCCAACAAAACCAACTATTTTTTTAATCAGCAAAGCCAATTCTTCAATTGATAAATCTTTTCCTGAACCAACATTTACAAACTTCTCTCCATCATAGGTGTTCATTAAATAAACACAAGCATCTCCTAAATCGTCGGCATGAAGAAATTCTCGCTTAGGCTTGCCAGTTCCCCATATCTCCACAAAGGATGAGTTTTTTTCTTTCGCATCATGGAACTTCCTAATCAAAGCAGGAAGAACATGGGAATTAGTAAGATTATAATTGTCATTGGGGCCATACATATTTGTAGGCATGACAGAAATAAAATTACATCCATATTGTTTTTTGTAGGATTCGCACATTTTTATGCCAGCTATTTTAGCAATTGCATAAGGCTCATTTGTTTCTTCTAAAATGCCTGTCAGTAAATAATCTTCTTTTAAAGGTTGTTGGGCAAACTTTGGATAAATGCACGAGCTTCCCAAAAACATTAGCTTTTTTACACCATTTAAATAAGAATGATGAATGACATTATTTTGAATCATTAAATTTTCATAAATAAAATCGGCTCGATATGTATTGTTAGCTTGGATGCCCCCCACTTTTGCTGCCGCTAAAAAAACATATTCTGGTTTCTCAATTTCAAAAAAGAGTTTAACTTGTTCTGTATTTTTTAAATCTAATTCGTTAGAGGTGCGAATTAAAAAATTTGTATATCCTTTTTGTTTAAGATTTCTTAGTATTGCTGACCCTACCATTCCTCGATGACCAGCCACATATATTTTAGAATTTAATTCCACAAATTATTCTTTATAATTTAAAACTTTATGCCCTCCGTCTATGAGGTATTTATCGCGTTTAAATAATTCAATGTCAGCGTGCACCATTTCTTTGCACAACTCAGCTACTGTGTAAGTTGGTGTCCAACCCATTTTTATTTTTGCTTTGGTTGCATCTCCCACCAAAAGGTCAACCTCAGCAGGCCTATAGTATTTCTTGTCAATTTCAACAATTATTTTTCCCGTTTTACTATCTATTCCTTTTTCATTTTCAGCTTTTCCTTGCCAGTTTAAAATAATCCCAACTTCTTTAAATGCCATATTAATAAATTCTCTCACCGTAATTTTAACTCCAGTAGCTAACACAAAATCTTCAGGTTCATCTTGTTGCAACATCCGCCACATGCCTTCAACGTAGTCTTTAGCATGTCCCCAATCTCTCTCAGAATCAATATTTCCCATAAATAATTTTTCTTGTAAGCCCAAACTTATTTTTGCTACAGCGCGAGTTATTTTTCTGGTCACAAAAGTCTCACCTCTTAAAGGACTTTCATGGTTAAATAAAATTCCGTTGCAAGCAAAAAAGCCATATGCTTCTCTATAATTTTTTGTAATCCAAAAGGCATAGAGTTTTGCGACGCCGTAAGGACTTCGGGGATAAAATGGGGTTGTTTCTTTTTGTGGAATTTCTTGAACTAAGCCATATAACTCCGAGGTGGAGGCTTGATAAAAACGGGTTTTCTTTTCTAAGCCTAAAATGCGAATGGCTTCGAGTATTCTTAATGAGCCTATTCCATCCGCATTAGCAGTATACTCAGGAGTTTCGAAGCTAACCTTAACGTGTGACATTGCGGCAAGGTTATATATTTCATCTGGCTGAACCTCTTGTATAATCCTGATTAAATTAGTGCTATCAGTTAAGTCGCCATGATGTAATTTGAAACTAACGTGTTTTTCGTGCTGGTCTTGATATAAATGATCAATTCTGTCGGTATTAAATAATGAGCTGCGACGTTTTATACCATGAACGATATAACCCTTACTTAATAACAATTCTGATAAATACGCTCCATCCTGTCCCGTTACCCCTGTAATTAAAGCTACTTTGCCCATAAACTATAGTATTTTGAAACAATATTACGAAAAAAAGCTCAATGGATGGGTTAAAAGGATAAAAATTTTAATTCGATAATCTCCATATATTACTTGTAATGATCGCTATAAAAGGGGATGTAATAAGATGTTGTTTTTTTGCGAAACAATATTGGTAAATTATTTATTGATATGGCAAATAGAGAAAACTGATCTGGCTTTATTTTCTCATTAAAAACAGATCTATCTTGTTTTAAATTTTGAATGTATCGCAATGCCTCTTCACTATTTTTAAACGTTTTGATGTATAAAATTTGCTCAGCACTTCCAAATAAACTACTTGAAACACTTAAATTACTAATGCCGTAAAAATTGTTATTAAAGTCTGTTAGAGCCGCTTTAAAATCATTTTCTAACTTAATATCATCAGGATAAATGGCTATGACATAATGTTCAGCGTTTAAATCTAACATCAAGGTGTCGGTGTTTGATTTAATATTTTTATTTGAATTTTGCTTCAAGTTATTTATAACTTCTAGTATTTCTTTTACAGATTTTGCTATCGAATCTTTTGGATAAAAAACTTGTAATTTTTTTAATTCATACTCTAAAGAGTCCGGCCCAATTAATTTACCAACGCATAAGGCTTTAATAAATCCAAAACGAGCACTATAGTCATTTTTTCCAAATTTAATTTCAGATTCTTTGCAGAGGTTGTAAGCTTGTCGAAAATTATTGGTTGAATATTGATGGTATGTTTCGGTATAAAATATTTCTACTTCATCTTTCTTGTTAATTTTATCAACTGCATAATTCGGATTTTTCAATATTTGCGTGTATTCACAATCTGGAAACTCGGTATACAATTTATTTTTATAGTAATCTGCTTGCACTTTATTTTTAATAGAAACAAATATGTTATATAATTGGTAATATGAAGAAGGGCGGTATTTATGTTCTGCATAACGTTTATTTAATTCCTCATATGAAGCAATTGATTTTTTGTTATTTTCTAAATCTTCTTTATAAATTATTCCCAAATTATAGTACGAATCAATTATTTTAGCGTTCGATATTTTTAATAAAGAATCATTTAATGGCAATCCGATTAAATAGATTTCTTTGGACTTTTTATTTTTTTGTTTGGATTTCAATTTATTTTTTTCTCTATCAACAATCGCTGTATCCTTTGATTCTTCTGTGTTTTCGATGGTTAATGATTTCTGACTTCTTCTCCAGTTATCTTCTAATTTTCTAGTTCCAAATTTTTTCACAAAATCGTTTATACCAAAAGCAATGGTTGTTGGATTGTAAAAATACCAATCACCTTTTTTTCCATCTTCAATTTTTGGGATAACATTGGTTGATGTATTGTTATTATTTAATGCCGCCGCTTCTTTCGCTTCTTTTTCTTCTCTTAATCTTTCTTCTTCAGCTTCTATCTGTGCAATAAGTTTAGTAATAAACTTATCTCTGTCAAGATCATTCATTTTTGCAATTCGTTGAAGGCTATCTTCTCTTTGTATGGTTTTGATGTATCCCACTAATGTTTCCAACGTTGTTTTTCTTTTGCTAATTTTTGCATAATCTTTATATTCTTTTGGTAATGAAATCATCGTGCTGTCGTAATAAGCTCCAGCCAAGGTATAATTGGTGTTTTCAAAATTCAAATCTCCCAGTTTAAGATAGGATAAAGCTTTCTGTTTTGGATTTTGGGTGCTATTTTTTACTGATAATTTATAATTAACAATGGCCTGAGACTCATTTTTTTCTTTTTCAAAAATTCCGCCTAAGGTATAATAAATCACATCCAAGTATTCCGTGTTTTTAATATCCAAAGTCATTTTTAGCAAATCACGTTTTAGTTTTTCCACATTGCTATTTTTTATATCAAACAAGAGTGCTAGTTTAATGCGGGCATTAAAAATCAATTCATAATCTGGTTTTAATGACATTGTTTTTTGATAATACTGTATGGCTTTTTTGTTTTGATTTTGTTCTTCATAAATCTGACCTAAAATAAAAGAATATCTTGCTCGTGTTTTTTTTGGTGGTCGACTGTTAAAAACACGATTGGTAATCCTAAATTTTGATTTTGTTTCATGTTCAATTCCTTTTAAAGCATCCAAAAGCCTTGATTCAGCGTCTTTGTACTTCCCTCTCTTCATGTAGTAATCTGCCTCTACGGCTGGCAATTCCTTTTTTGCATATTTCGAAATGTTTTTATCATCTTTCAAAATACCTATAATTGCTTCTGCTTGAGTAGGGGAGCCAATTTCTAAATAAGACCTTGCTAAAAATATTAGTGCTTTGTATTTATCAGTGGATTTATAACTTCTAATCACATAATCAAAAGCTTCGATGCCAGGAAAAAATTCGCGCTTATAAAAATGAGAAATACCAATAACATTCCAATTATTGTCAATCCATTTTCCAGCCGTGCTTATTTCACTACCATTCTTGTCTTTTATGGTATGTCTTTGTATACAATTAGAAGACTTTTTTATCGCCTTATCAAATTCTGGGAATGTATTTTTTGCATTAAGATTTGTGGGCACCAAAAAAACTGGCAAATACTTGTCATAATCAAATTTATATGAATTTGTAATTTTATCTACTCCCTCTTTGATGCTTTCAGTGGCGTAATAATAACCATTATAACGTGCCGTTAAGTTGTGATAGGCTCTATGCACAACCGTATTCTTAGTGGTATTACAGGCGGATAAAATTACTAAAAGACAAATTAAAAAAAATATATATAACCTGTCGGTTTTCAAATTAATCTACAATTGGTCTCTAATAACAATAAAATTGTAAATTTAGTATATTTTTGTGTGGAAAGTTATGTCTGAAAAAAAATATAGTCGTTGGAAAATCTTTGCTAGAGAATTACAAAACAAGTACCGTTTGGTTATTTTAAACGACGATACGTTTGCCGAAAAATTTTCTTTGCGTCTTTCGCCTTTAGGACTAATTATTTTATTTGGCGCTGTAACGATTGTTATGACAACTTTCGTAATTAGCACGATTGCATTTACACCTTTAAGAGAATACATTCCTGGCTATGGAAATGTAAATGATCGCAAAGACATTATCTCGCTCCGTTTAATGGTTGATTCGCTCAAAAATAAAATTGACTCAAGAGATTTGTATATAAATAATTTATTGAAAGTGTTTTCTGGAAAAGTTGAAGAAAAACCTATAAAGCCTATAAAGGACACTGTTGGCAAATATTCAGCATTAGATTTAAACCCTAGCAAAGAAGATTTAAAACTACGCAGAGATATAGAAATGAATCAGTTTGCCCCAACGAACAATAAAGTTACTTCAAGCCATTTTAATGCATTAAATAATTATTTCTTTTTTAGCCCCTTAAAAGGCATCATTACAAATTCATATAATTTGAAGGAAGAGCATTTTGGCGTAGATATCGTTTCTAAAGAAAATGAATTTATTAAAGCTACTTTAGATGGAACAGTTGTATTTACAGGATTTACATATACTGAAGGATATGTCATACAAATACAACACGCCAATAATATAAATAGCATTTATAAACATTGCTCCATTTTAAATAAAAAAACAGGGGACTTTGTGAAAGCTGGCGAATCAATTGCTATTATTGGTAATACAGGAGAAAACACATCAGCTCCCCACTTACATTTTGAAATTTGGTATAATGGGTTTTCCATTGATCCACAAAATTACGTTGTGTTTTAACAGAGCGCATCTATCAAAAATTTTACCTTGCTTACAGTTTTATAAATTCAACCCATTATTTTTTTGAGATTGAAATTTGATACCCATCTGTTAGTGTCAAAAGGAAAGCAACAATTGCGTCTTCTTCATCACTTGTTAATTTCAAATTTCCCATTTCTTCTTTGTTCACGTTTTCTAATACCTCTGGAGCAGGAAATTTTTCTATATCGCGGGCATTATAAAAATGAACAACTTCTTTTAAAGTTTTAAAATACCCATTATGAAAATATGGAGCAGTTAACGCAATATTGCGCAAAGTAGGAACTTTAAATTTTCCATTCTCTGAATTATTCTTTAAAAAACCACCTAAGCCATAATCTATATAGTTCAATCCATCGGGATTTTTATCTTTATCTAATTTATAAAATGGGTTATCTAAATTCTTTGGCGTACCCGCATTGTCGTATGTAAAATCTGTGAACAAGATGGCGTTTGAAAATTTATCTTTTGTGCTTGGATGACAGGCAGCACAATTACCTTTTTTTGGATCATTAAATAATGAAAGCCCTCGTTTTTCAGTACTATCTAAAGTAATTAAGCCTTTTATATAAAAATCAAATTTTGAATTAAATGGGCTAACTTGTTTTGTTTCTTCAAATTCTTCAATGGCTTCAGTTACATAATGAAAAATATTTTCATTAGATTCATTTAAAACACCTAATCCATATGCTCTTTCAAAATAGTCAACATAAGATGTTTGTTTTTTAATACTTTCAACAACTTGATTAACGGTTTCATTGTTCATTTCGAGATGATTGAGTAAAGGAAATTTAGCTTGCTCTGATAAAGTATTTACTCTTCCATCCCAAAATAAACCCCCAAAATAATTTTTTTCAATGCTATCGAATTGAAAATTCGGCGTAAATGCAGCATAAGAAACAGTTGGTGCATTTCTGTTTCCAAAGATTGATTTATTAGCTCCCTCAGAAACTGGCAATTCATTTAACCCAGCAAAACCATGATTTGGCAAATGACATGATGCGCAAGACTGACCTTTTGGATTGGATAAATTAGAATCAAAAAATAATTTTTTACCCAAGGCTTGGGATGGTGTTAGTGAAGAGTCCGCATTAATGAGATTTAACCCTAATATTAAATTTTCTTTTGAATTTAAATTCGAATTGTCAAAATTATCGCAACATGATAAAAAACAAATCGAAAATAATCCAATCCATTTTTTAAGTATAAAAGGCGTTCTCATGATTCAATTTTTTTAATATAATTTATAACCTTTCATTTAAAGCAGAGCTTGATTATCAAATATAATAAAATTATTTCATTACATCAACCGTTATAACATCATCGAAATAGTCTAATTATAAGAGATTCCAACAATAAAAAAATCAACGCCAATACTAAAAACAGTTTCCATAATTTTTTACCATCGTTTACTTCTTGTAACATATCCGTTAATTGTTTCTCTCCACTTTCTAAAACAAATACATTCGTCAATTTTTTTTCGTCAATCTCTTTTTGCAAATCATTTTTTGACAAAAAGTTCATATCAGATTCTTTTCTATCGAAATTAAATGCTAAACCAGAAATGGTTTGCGTTGATTGCGCCGCTATATAATGGCCAGCTTCGTTGATTTGATTTTGAGTATACAAGATTGTTTTTTGATTAAATGATCTGTGCTCAGGAATTACATCAACTTTTTTATCGCTTTTAATGATGTGAAGCGGCTTGCTGGTAAAATTGTAAGTTGATCTTAAAGGAATGGCTTCATTGATGGCTGTTTTATAATATAATGGGAATGGCTTTACGCTTAAAATAGACATTTTAAGAATGGTTGGAACAAACAAGGAATGTTTTAGTAAATTAGAACAACTTTCATCCGATGGTATGGAAAATACATAGGCCTTACCATTTCCCATGGAACTTAATGATAGCAAGGCGTCTTTGTTTTGTAAGGATAAAATTACTTGCGCATTACTTCGCGTTGAATTCATAAATTGATAATGAAAAAACACTTTAGGTAAGTCCATCCGTTGATCTATTTTATCAAATACGCCCTCATAAAGACCTTGTTCAAAATTGATGGTTTGAATTTTATTGATAGCAGTATCCTCAGCAGTAACTTGAGGCAGTTTTAAACTTAAAAAAGCGTTGTTATAGGAATTAATATCTAATTTTTTATTTGGAAAAATAACCAAAGTTCCACCATTTGATAAAAACTTTTGTAATTCAGATGTTAAGCCCGAACTAAAAGCGCTTAATTCATTTAGTATAATAATGTTTGCATTGGAAAATTCAGAATAATCAATTGCAAGCTCATTCATTTCTTTGTAAATAAATAAACTATCATGCTGCATTAATGACTTAAAGTTTCCGCTGGTTTTAGTTTCTTTTCCATTAACGACCAATGCATACACAGATGTTTTTGAATTAAAACTAAAATAAAAATCATCATCAAAGGTAATTGGATAATCTTCTATTTTTAAAATTCCATTGTTAACCCCTTTCTCTTTAACCAAAAAAGAGATACTAACATCTCTTTTATCATTAGCCGATAGATTGAAAGAATTTAAAGAAACTTGAGCATTATTAAGAAATAATTTTAAACTCATATTTTCTATTTCTCTAGAACTGTTATTGATGATAGTGGCATGAATGATTTGTTGTGAACCAAATTGTTGGACGGGAGATTCAAACCAAACACTATCGATGTATATATTATTAACCTCCGAAGAAATGATCGGAATCAGATTAACGGCAATAGCCGTATCTAAATCTGCTTTATTAAAAAAAGATTTATTTGTTTGAAAATCGCTTAACAAAAAAATTTGTTTATTTCTAATGGAGCTGTTCTGTAAAAAATCTTGTTGACGTTTTACCACGTCGTTTATGTTTTGACTAGCAGAAGAAATTTTTACTTCATCCAATTGTTCAATAAATTCTTCTTTTGATAAAAAGCGTTGATGCCTTCCTTCAAAATTATTTGTAATCAATTGAAATTTATCGCTCGCGTCAAAGGAGTTAATTATTTCTGTTGCAAAAAGTTTAGCATTTTCTAAAAGCGTTCCTTTCTTATTGACGTTTTCCATGCTAAAAGAATTATCAATATAGATGCTTATTGCTTTTTCTCCCTTCGCCTGTTTTGATTTACCAGGTATGATGGGTTGGGCAAAAGCAAACACTAAACTCGCGATTGCCAAAACCCGCATCAATAAAATCAACCACTCTTTTAATTTTGATTTACTATCACTTTCTTGTTTTAATTCTTTAAGAAATTGCACATTAGTGAAATACATTTTTTTGTATTTCCTAAAATTGAAAAGATGAATGATAATTGGAATCGCTATTGCCGCTAAGCCAACTAAAAATGTAGGAAACAAAAAATTCATCAAACGTAAAAATAAGAAAATCTTAGGTTTTAATGTTTAAATATAAAGTTTAACTAAAATTAAGCATCAATTTTTTAAAGAATCAATTTTTTTTAGTAGACACCCCCCTTTTTTTGAAATAATTTTTTAAAAAATAAACTTTTTTACTTGCATACCCCCATTTTTTGATATAGTTTTGCAAAGAAATTACAATTATTAACCGATACCCTTTAAAAAACTTAAAATATGAGCACACGACGCGTTTTAGCTTTACAAGAAGTTGTGAAAAGAACTCCAGTAGAGTTCAACCATAACAATCAACAAGTTTCGCAATATTATGGGTCTAATGTTTTTGGCTTAGATGCCATGCAAGAATTCTTATCAGAAGAAGCCTTTAATAGCATTCGAAATTCCATTAACCAAGGAACTATCGTGGAACGTAAAATGGCCGATCAAGTCGCGGCTTGCATGAAAGCTTGGGCACAAACCAAAGGTGTAACTCACTTTACACATTGGTTTCAGCCATTATCTGGTGCAACTGCCGAAAAACATGATGGCTTTTTTGAACCAATTGAAGGTGGACGAGCTATTGAAAGATTTAGCGGAAATGCTTTGGTTCAACAAGAACCAGATGCGTCTTCATTTCCAAATGGAGGCATTCGAAACACATTCGAAGCGCGTGGTTACACAGCTTGGGATCCAACATCCCCTGCATTTATATGGGGCGAAACACTTTGTATTCCCACTATTTTCATTTCTTATACAGGTGAATCATTAGATTTTAAAACGCCATTATTAAAGTCTTTACATGCTTTAGATAAAGCAGCGACAGATGTTTGTCAATACTTTGATAGAAACGTAACGAAAGTTATTGCAACACTAGGTTGGGAACAAGAATATTTTTTAGTTGATTCTGCTTTGTATAATATTCGTTATGACTTACAACAAACAGGAAGAACTTTATTTGGCCACGCTCCAGCAAAAGGTCAACAATTAGAAGACCATTATTGGGGGTCAATTCCTGAAAGAGTTTCCGCTTACATGCGCGACTTTGAATACGAAGCTCATCTATTAGGAATTCCTGTTAGAACCCGCCACAACGAAGTTGCCCCTGCTCAATTTGAATGCGCACCAGTATTTGAAGAAGCAAATTTAGCTGTTGACCATAATTTGTTGCTAATGGACGTAATGGAAAAAGTAGCCATTCGCCATAACTTTAGAGTATTGGTTCATGAAAAACCATATGCTGGAGTAAACGGAAGCGGCAAACATAACAATTGGAGCTTAGCCACCAGTGTGGGTAAAAATTTATTATCTCCTGGCAAAACGCCTAAAACCAATTTACAATTTTTGACATTTTTTGTTAACACAGTTAAAGCTGTCTACGAACATGCGGATTTATTGCGCGCATCCATTGCGTCTGCTAATAATGATCATCGATTGGGCGCTAACGAAGCACCACCAGCAATTATGTCTGTATTTTTGGGCGAACAATTATCTAAAGTCTTAGATGAATTAGAAAAATCCATTCATTCTGGCAAAATGAGTCCGGAAGAAAAAACAGCTTTGAAAATGAATATTGGAAGAATTCCTGATATTTTATTGGATAATACTGACAGAAATAGGACTTCTCCTTTTGCTTTCACTGGAAATAAATTTGAATTCAGAGCAGTAGGATCTTCTGCAAACTGTGGTGGTCCGATGACTGTTTTAAATGCAATAGTAGCAGAACAATTAATTTTATTTAAAAAAGATGTTGATTCATTGATAAATAAAAAGATAGAAAAAGACGAAGCCATTTTTCAAACATTAAAAAAATATATTATTGAAAGCAAACGCATTCGCTTCGAAGGAAATGGCTATGGAGATGACTGGAAAGCAGAAGCTAAAAAACGAGGCTTAAGCAATATACCAACCACACCAGGGGCGTTAGAAGCGATGATTTCAAAAAAATCTTTACTTTTGTTTGAAACATTAGGAATTTTAAATCACCGTGAACAAGAAGCGCGATATGAAATTGCTTTAGAAACTTATACTAAAAAAATCCAAATCGAGTCTCGCATCATTGCCGACATGGTGAGCAATCAAATTATTCCAGCAGCTTTAAATTATCAAAAAAATTTAGTGGAATGTGTCCGAGGAATGAAAGAAATATTAACGCCTGCTGAATTTAAAATTGTTGCCAAAAGTCAATTGGAATTAATTAAAGAAATTTCTGAAAAAGTTACAATTATAAAAACGGAAGCAGATTTAATGACGGAGGAGCGAAAAAAAGCAAATAACCTCGACAATGCGAAAAAACAAGCGCATGCATACTGTGAAAAAGTTAAACCATATTTTGACTCCATGCGATACAACGTTGATAAATTAGAAGGGATTGTTGATGATGCAAGTTGGCCATTACCAAAATACAGAGAAATGCTTTATTTAAGATAATACTGAAAATATTTTTTTTCATCTAATCACAAAAAAAACAGTTTTTAGTGGAATGTGTTTGAGCTGCAAATCGAAAACCAAGTTTATTCTAAACTTTGTAGAAAGCTCAATAATTCCTTGTTTGGACGAGAGTTCGAATCTCTCCGGATCCACAACACCAACTAAAAAGCCCTTGTAAATCAAGGGCTTTTTGTTTCTATTTTAATTC